>DASQWY010000206.1:0-5655 GCA_035640005.1 Actinomycetes bacterium | reverse complement strand
GAGCGAGGGAGGCGCGCCGATGCGCTCACGAACCATGATCCGACTCGTTGCCCTGGCGGGTGCGTTCACGCTCGCCATGGTCGCCCCATCGACCGCCGCACCCTTCACCCGCAGCCCCCTCAAGGTCGTGTCCGTCTCCAGTCCCTTCGCCGGCTGCGACATCTCCGGGCAGCCAGGGGTGAACTTCCTCAACAGCGAGGTCGAGCCCTGGGTCGAGGTGAACCCGACCGACCCGGACAACATCGTCGCGGTATGGCAGCAGGACCGATGGTCGACCGGCGGGGCCAGGGGCCTGCTCACGGCCGTCAGCCACGACGGCGGCGCCAGCTGGGCCACCACCTTCCCCCACTTCAGCACCTGCGCCGGCGGGACCCCGGCCAACGGGGGCAACTACGAGCGGTCATCCGACCCGTGGGTGAGCTTCAGCCCCAACGGCGACGCCTACCAGATCAGCCTGTCGGTGAACTTCGTCAACGACCCGGCCACCGCCATCCTGGTCAGCAAGTCCACCGACGGCGGCGACACCTGGAGCGAGCCCACCACGCTGGCCCGCGACCCCAGCGACGTGGCGCCGTTCCTGTTCAACGACAAGGAGTCCATCACCGCCGACCCCAACAACCCCAACTACGCCTACGCGGTCTGGGACCGGACCAGGTTCCCCAGCGACCGGGCCAACTTCAACGCCCAGCACGCCTTCTCCTTCCGGGGCGACGCCATCTTCTCCCGGACCACCGACGGCGGCGCCACCTGGGAGCCGGCCCGCGCCATCTTCGCCCCGCGCAAGCTCCAGGCCACCATCGGCCACCAGATCGTGGTGCGGCCCAGCGGGGAGCTGATCGACCTGTTCACGCTGTTCCAGGGGTCGGGCAACAACGCGCCGGGCGCCAGCCTGGCCATGATGCGCTCGACCGACAAGGGCGCCACCTGGTCGGCGCCGCAGGTGATCCACAAGATCCGGTTCATCGGTGCCTTCGACCCGGACACGGGACTGCCGATCCGGGCCGAGGGGTTCGTCCCCGAGGCGGCCGTCGACCCCAACAACGGCAACCTCTACGTCGCCTGGCAGGACACCCGGTTCGCCGGGGTGGACCAGATCGCCTTCTCCATGTCCTCCGACGGCGGGGACACCTGGTCCGACCCGGTCCGGGTCAGCCAGACGCCGCCAAGCGCCGACCCGGCCAACGAGCAGGCCTGGGTCCCGGCCGTCCACGCGGCCGCCGACGGGACCATCGCCGTGACCTACTACGACTTCCGGTTCAACACCCCCGACCCCGGGGTGCCCACCGACCACTGGATCGTCCACTGCCATCCCTCCGGCACCACCACCTGCGCCGACGCCGGGGACTGGGGAGACGAGCTGCGGCTGACCGACAGCTCGTTCGACGTCGAGCAACTACCGTTCGCCAGGGGCCCGTTCGGCTACTTCGTGGGCGAGTACGAGGGCCTGTCCAGCAACGGGAGCACCTTCCGGCCGCTGTTCGCCATCGGCACGGGAGACCCGGCAAACCGCACCGACATCGTCACCGCGACCGCCTCGTAGCACCGAACCGGACTCACCCCGACCCGGGCTGGACCGGGCCGGTCGCCGAGTGCTCGCCGACCCGGTCCAGCCACTCCGCCAGCAGGGAAGTCGCCAGCCCGACCTGCTCGTGCAGCAGCGCGTGGCCGGCCCGGTCCAGCACCGCGAGGGTGGCGCGCGGGTAGTGCTCCAGCAGCCGCCAGACCGCGGCGTAGCCGGCGCTGGCGTCCTGGCGGCCGGCCAGGACCAGCGTCGGGTTTGGGTAGGGCGGCCCCTGCTCGGGCACCGCCCGCAACCGCCACCGCCGGAAGATCCGCTCCAGGGCGGCCGTGTCGGTCAGGCCCGCGGCCGGCGCGACCGTCTCCCGGTACCGCCGCAGCGTCGCCGGGGTCTGCACCACCAGGTAGTCGCGGAACCCGGCCCGCTGCTCGGGCTCCAGCGCGCCGTCTAGGTCCAGGTCGGCGGCGGCGTGCAGCACGACGTGCTCGGGGACCTCCTCGCCGCCCTCCCCGACGGCGCAGACCAGCGCCAGCCCCGCGACCTGGCCGGGCCGCCGGTTGGCGATCGCGCGGGCCAGGTAGCCGCCGTAGGACTGGCCGACCAGCAGGAACGCCTCCTTGCCGACGACCGCGTCCACCAGCCCGAGCAGCAGCTCCACCACCGCGTCGTTGCTGTCGACGGCCTCCGGCGCGGGGGTGCGGCCCATGCCGGGCAGGTCGGGGTAGACGCGCCGGTACCCGGGCCGGTCGGCGAACAGCGGCTCCAGGGCGACCATGATCTCGCGGTGGTCGACGCCGGCGCCGTGCAGCGCCAGCACCGGCGTGCCGCTGCCGTGCTGGGCGTAGTGCACCGGGACGCCGCCGACGGTCGCGAGCATCCGCTCGACCTCCTGTGGGGAGTGGAACGGGGCGCCGCCAGTCTACCCAGCCCTCGAACGACCCTGAGGCCGCCGGCGGGGCTCGGGGATCCGCCAGGGGGATCCCCGATCCCGCGGGCCTTCCGGCGGGTGCATCCTGGAGCCCGAACCACCGCTGACATGGAGGACACACCCGAGATGAACGACTACTTCCGCCGCCAGGGCCTGGTCCGGCCGCGCGAGGGACGGATCCTCGGCGGCGTCTGCGCCGGCCTGGGCCGCCGCTTCGGCCTGGGCCCCTGGCAGGCGCGCATCCTGTTCGTCCTGCTGCTGCTGCTGATCCCGGGCAGCCAGGTGATCGTCTACCCGTTGCTCTGGATCCTGATGCCCTCGGAGCAGCCGGCGGTCCCGATCCTGCCCAACTCGGCCTGAAGGTCGACTGACCTCCTGCCCTCGCCGCGGCAGACCACCCCGGTGACGGCACAATAGCGGGCGTGCTGCTCAGCGAGATCGCCCAGGCGTCCGACGCGGTCGCGTCGACCCCGGCCCGGCTGGGCAAGGTCGAGCTGCTGGCGGCCTGCCTGGCCCGGCTGGAGCCGCACGAGGTCCAGGCGGCGGTCGCGTTCCTCTCCGGCGAGCTGCGGCAGCGGCAGATCGGGGTCGGCTGGGCGGCGCTGCGGCAGGTGCCCGAACCGGCCACCGCGCCGACGCTGACCGTCGCCGAGGTCGACGCCGCCTTCGAGCGGGTCGGCCGGCAGGCGGGCGCCGGCTCCCAGGGGGAGCGGCGCCGCCTGCTGGCCGCGCTGCTGGGCCAGGCGACAGCCGCCGAGCAGCGGTTCCTGGTTCGGCTGCTGTCGGGGGAGCTGCGCCAGGGGGCGCTGGACGGGGTGATGGCCGAGGCGGTCGCGCGGGCGGCGGGGGTGCCGGGCGCGGAGGTCCGCCGGGCGCTGATGCTGCGGGGCGCGCTGGGCGCGGTGGCCGAGGCCGCCCTGTCGGCCGGGGCGGCCGGGCTGCGCTCGTTCCGGCTGCAGGTCGGGCGGCCGTTGCAGCCGATGCTGGCGTCGACGGCGACCGGCGTGGAGGCGGCGCTGCAGCGTGTCTGCCCGGCCGCGGTGGAGTGGAAGCTGGACGGCGCCCGCGTCCAGCTGCACAAGGACGGCGGCGAGGTGCGGGTGTTCACCCGCACCCTCGACGACATCACCGCGCGGGTCCCCGAGGTGGTGGAGGTCGCGCGCGGCCTGCCCGCCCGCGCGGCGGTGCTGGACGGGGAGCTGATCGCCCTGCGGGCCGACGGCCGCCCGCACCCCTTCCAGGTCACCGCCAGCCGCCTCGGCAGCAGGCTGGAGGTGGAGCGGCTGCGCGGCGCGCTGCCGCTGACGCTGTTCCTGTTCGACGCGCTGCACCTGGACGGCGAGGACCTGATCGACCGGGGCGGGGCCGAGCGGCACGCGGCGCTGGCCGCGCTGGTCCCGGAGGCGCTGTGGGTGCCCAGGGTGGTCACCGACCAGGCGACCGTGGCGGCGGCGTTCCTGCGCGACGCCCTCGCCCGCGGCCACGAGGGCGTGCTGCTGAAGTCGCTGACGGCGCCGTACGAGGCGGGCCGGCGCGGCGCCAGCTGGGTGAAGGTCAAGCCGGTGCACACCCTGGACCTGGTGGTGCTGGCCGCCGAGTGGGGCCACGGCCGGCGCCGCGGCTGGCTCAGCAACCTGCACCTGGGCGCCCGCGACCCGCGGGGCGGGTTCGTGATGCTGGGCAAGACCTTCAAGGGGCTGACCGACGAGCTGCTCGCCTGGCAGACCGAGCGGCTGCAGCAGCTGCGGGTCACCGGCGACGACTGGGTCGTCCAGGTCCGCCCTGAGCTGGTGGTGGAGGTCGCCTTCGACGGGGTGCAGGCCAGCCCCCGCTACCCGGGCGGGGTGGCGCTGCGATTCGCCCGGGTGCTGCGCTACCGCCCCGACAAGCGGCCCGAGGAGGCCGACACCATCGACATGGTCCGCGCCATCCACGCCGGCACGCCGTCGCCGGAGCCGCCGCCGGAGCCGTAGCCGCCGCCGAAACTCGCTCGCGGCGCCCGCCCGGGCTTGAGAGAGTGGGCCCATGCCCGAGGACCACTTCGGCGAGCGGGTGGCGGCGCGGTACGACGAGTCGTCCGCCGACATGTTCGCGCCCGCGGTGGTCGACCCCACCGTCGACTTCCTCGCCGGCCTGGCCGGCCGCGGTGCCGCGCTGGAGCTCGGCATCGGCACCGGCCGGATCGCGCTGCCGCTGGCGCGGCGCGGCGTCCGGGTGCACGGGATCGACCTGTCGGAGGCGATGGTCGCCAGGCTGCGGGCCAAGCCGGGCGCGGAACGGATCGGCGTGACCGTCGGCGACTTCGCCACCACCACCGTCGACGGCAGCTTCTCGGTCGCCTACCTGGTGTTCAACACGATCATGAACCTGACGACCCAGGACGAGCAGGTCGCCTGCTTCCGGAACGTGGCCGCGCACCTGGAACCGGGCGGGTGCTTCGTGATCGAGGTCGGGGTCCCGTCGCTGCGGCGGCTGCCGCCGGGCGAGATCGTCCGCGCGTTCCAGGTGAGCGCCACCCGGCTGGGCTTCGACGAGTTCGACGTCGCCACCCAGGGCCTGGTCTCGCACCACTACCGCGTCCTGGACGGCCAGCTCGAGGTCAACTCGGTGCCGTTCCGCTACGTGTGGCCGTCGGAGCTGGACCTGATGGCGCGGCTGGCCGGGATGCGGCTGCGCGAGCGCTGGAGCGGCTGGCGGCGCGAGCCGTTCACCAGCGACAGCAGCGAGCACGTCTCGGTCTGGGAGAAGCCGGCCCCGGCCGCGGGCGCGTGACCGACGGCACCGCGGCCGGGTGACGGGCGGCACAGACCGGACGGCCGCGGCGGTCCACGCTGGCGGCATCATGCGAGACGCATCGCGGCTGGACGCGGACCAGACCATGGCACCGGGCGGTGACCCCGCCCTGGTGGTGGTCAGCGCCGGCCCGCTGGCGGGCCGGCTGCTGCCGCTGGACGGCGCCGAGCGGACGGTCGGGCGTTCGCCAGACAACGACCTGCGCCTGGACGACCCCTACGTCAGCCGGCACCACCTGGTCGTGCGCCGCGCCGGCAGCGCGGTGCTGGTCGAGGACGCCGGGTCGACCGCGGGCACCACCGTCAACGGCCAGCCGATCGACGGCCCGGCGCTGCTGCGCCTGGGCGATCTGGTGCGGCTCGGCCGCCTGGAACTGCAGCTGCGCGCCGGCGGGCCGGACCGACAGGCGCCCGCC
>DASQWY010000205.1:0-7114 GCA_035640005.1 Actinomycetes bacterium | reverse complement strand
CTACCCGCTGCCAGGGCCGGTCGCCCGCTCGCTCGAGATCGTCGGCGACCGCTGGACGCTGCTGATCGTCCGCGAGCTGCTGGTCGCCGACCGCCGCTACGGGGAGCTGGAGCGGGCCCTGCCCGGCATCCCGTCCAACCTGCTGGCCGAGCGGCTGCGGCTGCTGGAGGAGGAGGGCCTGGTGGGGCGGGCGGCCGGGGCGCGGGTCTACCGGCTCAGCGGCAAGGGCCGCGACCTGGCGCCCGTGCTGGCCAGCCTGGCGGCGTGGGGCACCCGCCACTGCGGCGAGCCGGCCTCGGCCGAGGCCACCCACAGCGGCTGCGGCGGCAGGGTCCTGACCCGCTCGACCTGCAGCCGCTGCGGCCGCCCGGTGCCCGCCGACGACCTGGACCTCCATCCCCAGTGACGGATGGCGGCGGGCGGCCTGACGGGCGACCCGCGGCCACCCGTCACCCGAGCGCGACCGGGGTGGCGCCCAGGGCGACCGCCTCGACGATGGCGGCCGCGCCGATGATCTGGGCGCCGGGGACCAGGTCGGCGTCGGTGATGCCGCGGGGGGTGGTGCAGGCGCTGCAGCCCCAGATCTGCCCGCCGGCCTCCACCAGCGAGGCCTGCAGCTCGGCCAGGTTCGGGAAGCCGGCGGCCGCGACCTGCTCCGCCTCGCCCCGCTTGCACAGCCACGCGCCCTCGACGGTGAGCACCACCACCGCCTCCTGGCCGGCGGCCGCCGCCACGTTGGCGGCGATGAACGGCAGGATCGCCCGCTCGGGGTCGTCCTTGCCGTGGGTGCAGTGGAACAGCAGCCTCGCCATGTCGTCCGGCCTCCTCGCTCGGTGCCGGCAGGCTACCGTGCCGACCGCGCGATGGTGCGGGCCGAAGCGCCAGGACGCCGCCTAGCTCGCCTCCAGGCCGAACAGCTCCAGCCGGTGGTCGGCGCAGAGGCCGAGGCTGGTGGCCTCCGGCCGGCCGCACGCCCGGACCGTGCCGTCCGGCATGTGGACGTCGGCCCAGCAGACGTCCTCGGCCTGCGGCGCCCGGAACAGCGCCCGGGCGGCGGCCAGCGACAGCGGAGCCGATCGGATGTCGTCCTCGGTGTCCATCGCCTCCTACATCGGCACGCTCCGCGACCGGGCTTAGCCGCCGTTGCCACCGTCCGCGCCGCCGGAAGGTACGATGATCCGGGCCGGACACGCCGGTCCTTCTGACCGACTCGCGGCGCCCTTCATGCCATTCGACCTGCAACCGATCGACATCCTCCTGCTCGTCGTGCTGCTGCTCGCCGCGCTGAGCGGCTGGCGCCGCGGCTTCGCGATGGTGGTGCTCGGCTACGCCGGCCTGCTGCTCGGCCTGGCGGTGGGGGCCTGGGCGGCGGCCCGGGTCGGTTTCGTGGTCTCCCCCACCGGCTCGGTGCGGCGGACGCTGATCGCCGTCGCGGTCTTCTTCATGGTCGCGGCCGCCTTCCACGCGGTCGGCAACCTGCTCGGCATCCGGGTCCGGTCCGCCCTCGGAGGCCGCTGGGCGAGCCGGGTCGACGCCGCCGGCGGGGCGGTGGTCGCCTGCCTGGTGGCCGCGGTGGCGCTGTGGTTCATCGCGCTCACCCTCAGCACGGTGCCGTTCTCGCCGTTCGCCAGGGCGGTCACCAACTCCAGCGTGCTGCAGGCGATCGACCGCTACGCCCCCCGGCCGCCGGCCGCGCTCGCCCAGCTGCGGGCGCTGCTGGACCGGTCGCCGTTCCCGGAGGCGTTCGCCAACCTGCGGCCGCCGGTCGCCACCGGCCGCCCACCCGCCAGCGTCGACACCCCCGCCGTCGAGCAGGCCGCCAGGCGCACCGTGCAGATCCAGAGCCGCGGCTGCGGCGGCCTGCTGTTCGGCAGCGGCTTCCCGGTCGGGCCCGACCTGGTGGTCACCAACGCCCACGTGGTCGCGGGCACCACCAGGCACCAGGTGATCACCCTCGGCGGCGCCAGGGCGGCGGCCACGGTGGTGTTCTTCGACCCGGACCGCGACCTGGCCCTGCTGCGGGTGTCCGACCTCGGCCTGACCCCCTTCCGCCTGGCGGGCGCGGCCCGCAACGGCCAGTCGGCGGCGGTGATCGGCTACCCGGGCGGCGGCGACGAGGCGACCATCCCGGCCAGGGTGGTCGCCACCATCCAGCCGGAGGGCTGGGACATCTACTCGCGCACCGACAACGTCCGCCGCCACATCTACGTGCTGAACGCCAAGGTGCGCAAGGGCGACAGCGGCGGGCCGGTGGTCGACCTGAACGGCCGCGCGCTCGGGGTGGTGTTCGCCGCCTCCACCTCCAACGACCACACCGGCTACGCGCTCACCAACCAGGAGCTGCGCGCGGCCATGTCGCAGGCCGGCGGCGCCTCCAGCGCCGTGTCCGTCGGCCGCTGCGCCGTCTAGGCATGGAGCGCTCCACCGGCATCAACGGGCTGATCACGCGGATGGAGGCGTTGCTGGCACCGCTGGTGGCCCGCGCCGACCCGGGCCGCTACTTCCTGGCCACCTACCTGCGCACCACCCGGGCGGTCGGCGAGGAGCTGGAGCGGGATGGCTTCCTCGACCCTCCCTGGGTGGAGCGCTGGGACGTCGCCTTCGCCGACCTGTACCTGGACGCGCTGGAGGTCGCCGTTGCGGGCCGGCGCCCGCCCGAGCCGTGGGCGATCGCCTTCGGCGCCGGCAAGCGGGCTGACCTGCCGCCGCTGCGCCACGTGCTGCTGGGGATGAACGCCCACATCAACTACGACCTGGCCCAGTCGCTGCTGGCGGTCATCAGCGACGCCGAGTTCGACGACCCCGGGCTGCTGGCCCGCAGGGCCCGCGACCACGAGCACATCGACCAGGTGCTGGTCGCCCGCGTCGGCGCCGAGGACGCCGAGCTGGAGGCGCTGACGGGCGGCCGCGGCCTGGTGGACCGGCTGCTGCAGCCGGCCAACCGGCTCGGCACCAAGCGGTTCCTCAAGGAGTCCCGCGCCAAGGTCTGGGCCAACGCCCGCCTGCTGGCCGCCGCCCGCCGCCAGGGCCCGGACGCCTACGCCGCCCGCCTGGCCGAGCTGGAGCGGCTGGCGGCCGCCCGCGTCGCCGACCTGGTCGCCCCCGGCCAGGTCATCCTCAAGCTGGCCGTCAAGGGCTTCGGGGTGCGCCTGCCCGACGCCTGATCGCGGCCTGTGGATGGACATGCGCCCGCGCGGTTCACATGTGCTACACATGCAGTTATGCTGCTGCGCATGAGCACTCGCATGATCCAGGTCCGGCACGTGCCCGAAGAGGTGCACCGCACGCTCAAGGCGCGGGCCGCACAGGCGGGCATGTCGCTCTCGGACTACCTGCTCCGCGAGATCACCGCGCTCGCCGGCCAGCCGACGCTCGAGGAGGTGTTCCGGCGCATCGAGCAGGACGGCCCGGTCCACCTCGATGCCGACATCGCCGAGCAGATCAAGGCGGATCGTGAGGAGCGCGAGCAGGAGCTGGAAGCCAGGACCATGCCTTCCCGCCGCGATGATCGTCCTTGACGCTTCGGCCGTCGTGGCGCTCGTGCTTGACCTGGCGCCCGCCGATCGGACGGCCATCATCCGAGACCGCCTGCGAGCCGAGCGGAGAGCGCAGGTCCCGCACCTGCTCGACGTCGAGGTGACCAGCGCGGTGCGCCGCCACATCCTCTCCGGCCAGTACGGCCCCAGGCGCGGCCGCCAGGCCCTCGACCGTCTCGGCGAGCTGCCGCTGGTCCGCTGGACGCACACGCCGCTGCTCGGTCGGGCGCTCGCCCTGCGCGACCAGCTGACCGCCTACGACGCCGTCTACGTCGCGCTCGCCGAGGCGCTGGGGGCGACCCTGCTCACCCGCGACCGGCGCCTGGCCCGTGCCGGCGGCCACCGCGCCGCGGTCGAGCTGGTCTGATCGGTCAGGCCGGCCGTTCGGCGGCGAGGATGCGGCACCGGTAGGCGCCGGCCGGGGCGGCCACCTCCACCTCGTCGCCGATGCTGCGACCCAGCAGCGCCCGGGCCAGCGGCGAGTCGGCCGAGATGCGCTCCTCGTCCAGGGCAGCCTCGACCGGGTGGACGATCAGGAACCGCTCGGGCGCGCCGCCGCCGACCTGCACCGTCACCGTCTCGCCCAGCTCGACCAGGGCGGGGTCGTCGGGCAGGTCCTCGGCGTGCGCGGCGTGCTCCACCAGCCACGACAGGCGGCGCAGCTCCTCGACCGCTCGCTGGTGGTCGGCCTCGACGTGGCCGTCCCGCTCGCGATCGTCGAGGGCGGCCCGCAGCTCGGGCAGCACCCGCGCGCGCAGCTGGCGGGCCCGCTCGGCCAGCAGGCGCCGGCCCTGCCGGGTCAGCACCACCGCGCCGGCGTCGTCGACGGCCCGCTGGTCCACCGATGCCGGCTGCGTGGTCGACACCACCGACACGTGCACGTGCAGGGGCGCGCCGCTGGCGATGCGGGCGGCCACGCTGGTCCCGGACGCCGCGCGGCCGCGCCGCCGGCCGACCGCCACCACCTCGGCGCCGACCTGCGCGGCCACCCGCAGCACCGTGGCCGCGAGCCGGCGTGCCTGCCGACGTGGCGCGCCACGGGCCAGGTAGCCGCGGAGCTCCACCTGGTAGCGGACACCGAGCGTGCCGAGCACCCCCTCGACCGCGCGGACCATCGCCAGCGCGTCGTCGTAGTCGTCGAGGCTCCCGGGCAGCCGGCCGCCCCGGCCGAGGCCGCGCACGTCCGCGATCGGCACCATCGCCACCACGACCACCCCCAGCCCCCCGGCGCGGGCGTGCTCGCCGGCGCGCCGGGCCACCGCCGTCGCCAGCTTGGGGTCGTGGATGGCCGCCAGCACCGGACCGGGCCGGTGAGGCGCTCGCCGTTGGTGTGCGTTCTCGAGGCTGTTCATCCCGCGGCCCCGGTCAGTCGGAGTCGAACAGGTCTTCCAGGAACCCTCGCCGGCGACGCCCGCGGCCACCGCCCCCGACGTGGTCACGCTCGGAGCGACCCTCGCCGGCCCGCTCGATCAGCTTGTCGAGTTCGCCGCGGTCCAGCCAGACACCGCGGCAGCGGGGGCAGTGATCGATCTCCACGCCCTGGCGGTCGGTCTCGACCAGCCTGACGTCGCAGACGGGGCATCGCATGGGAGCCTCCTCGACCGTGGGCCGTCCGCCGTGGCGCGACGGCCGCTGCTGTCGAGGTCTTGCCGCCACCAAGGTGGCCCGGGCCCCGGCCGCCGAAGGCGGCGTGCTGACGGGATGCCGGCAGGGCTACTCCCCTCGCTTGCCGGCCATACTAGCCGCCGAGGTTCAAGCGGGCGTAAAGCCCTCGCGGCCGGTCAGTCGGCGAAGCCGTTGCCGCGGGCGATGGCGCGCAGGTCGAGGGCCTTGTCGAGGACCCCGGGGTCGACGCCGTGGGCGAGGGCGATCTCGCGCAGGGAACGGCCGCTGGCCGCCGCCTCCTTGGAGATCTCGCCCGCCTCGTCGTAGCCGACCACCGGGTTGAGGGCGGTGACCAGCACCAGGGTGGCGTCGGCCAGCTCGCGCGCCCGGTCGGCGTTGGCGGTGATGCCGTCCACGCACCTGGAGGCGAAGGTGCGGCAGGCGGCGGCCAGGTAGGTGATCGACTGCAGCAGGTTGCGGCCGAGCAGGGGCACGTACACGTTCAGCTCGAAATTGCCCGACAGCCCGGCGACGGTGACGGCCGCGTCGTTGCCGATCACCTGGGCGGCGACCTGGGTGAGGACCTCGCACATCACCGGGTTGACCTTGCCGGGCATGATCGAGGAGCCCTTCTGCAGCTCGGGCAGGACGATCTCGGCGAGGCCGGCGCGCGGGCCTGAGCCCATCCAGCGGACGTCGTTGGCGATCTTGGTGCAGCTGACCGCGACCGTCTTGAGCGCACCGGACAGCTCCACCAGGGCGTCGCGGGCGCCCTGGGCCTCGAACGGGTGCGCCGGGGCCGCCAGCGGCAGGCCGGTGGCGGCGGCCACCCGCTCGCGGACGCGGGCGGCGAACTCCGGGTGGGCGTTCAGGCCGGTGCCGACCGCGGTGCCACCGAGCGGCAGCTTGCCGACCCGCGGCAGCGCGGCCCGCACCCGCTCGGCGCCCTCGCCGATCTGCGCGGCGTAGCCGCGGAACTCCTGGCCGAGGGTGACCGGCACGGCGTCCATCAGGTGGGTCCGGCCCGGCTTGACCACGTCGGCCAGCTCGGCCGCCTTGGCCTCCAGCGACGCCCGCAGCCCCTCAAGCGCCGGCAGCAGGTCGTTGCTGGCCGCGTCCAGGGCGGCCAGGTGGACGGCGGTCGGGAAGACGTCGTTGGAGGACTGCCCCATGTTGACGTGGTCGTTGGGGTGCACGCCCTCCCCGGCCAGGCTGGCCACGACCTCGTTGACGTTGGTGTTGGTGGAGGTGCCGGAGCCGGTCTGGAACACGTCGATCGGGAACTGGTCGTCGTGCTGGCCGCCGGCGACCGCCTCGGCGGCGGCGGCGATGCGCCCGGCCCGGCCCTCGTCGAGCTGGCCCAGCTCGGCGTTCACCCGGGCGGCCTCCGCCTTGATGCGGGCCAGCATCCGGACCACCTGGACCGGCACGCGCTCCCCCGAGATGGGGAAGTTGCGGATCGCCTTCTCGGTCTCACCCTGCCAGAGCTGCGTCATGTCGCTCCCTCCTCGAGCACACTATGGATGCTACGTCCTACCCTGTTGAGAACCAGGCAGATCACGGCTCCCATGGCACAGGCGCTCTTGGGGGGTGTGGGGGGGAGCGAGCTCCCCCCCACATGAACCGAGGACCGCCCCAGGCTCACCCCAACCGAAGGTCTCAGGCTATGCGTCCTCTCTACACCTGCTCGCGCTGCGGGCGGGTGTTCGCCAACCGCAACCAGCCGCACGCCTGCGGGCGCCACGACCTGGCCGAGCACCTGGCCGGCCGCGACCCCGCGGTGGTGGCGACCTTCCGGCGGCTGGTCGCGCTGGCCGAGCGGAACGGCCCAATGCTGGTGGTGCCGGAGAAGACCCGCATCGCCTTCCAGGTCCGCATGAGCTTCGCCGCCTTCACCCTGCGCCGCCGCTGGATCGACGGGCACGTGGTGCTGGCCAGGCGGCTGGAGCACCCGCGCTTCACCCGGATCGAGA
>DASQWY010000204.1:0-10909 GCA_035640005.1 Actinomycetes bacterium | reverse complement strand
GCGGCGGCGGCAGGGCGCCTTCGGCTTCATATGAGTGGACCTGTTCCCCGTGTCAGTTGGCACGGACCAGCTCCACGACTTCAACCCCGGGATCACCGCCAGCGGCCTGTTTTGGACCGTCGCGCTGCCCCCGGGCAGCGTGCAGGTCCGGGGGCTGTCGGGGGCGGCCTCGATGCGCGCCCAGGACCTGGAGGTCGAGGACTACTTCACCGTAGAGAACGCGCTGTTCGGCGGCACCCCGCCCGTGCCGGCGACGCTGTCGTTCGCTGTGGAGTGGGCCGGTGCGACCGGCGGCGGCGCGGTGGACGACGCCGCCAACGACTTCGCGCTCCACTGGGTCACCACCGGCGCGACGATGGACTGGACGGTGGATTCCGGCGGCGCCACCTACGCCTCGACCGGCGTGACCGGGGTCCCCTTCGCGATCGTCGGCAAGGAGCGCAACGGCACCTTCCACTAGGAGCCTGCTGAACGGGCGTGGTTCGGTCAGTCTTGTCGGTCATGCGGCTCAGGTTGGAGGTCGAGGTCGGTGGCGGGCATGGGCAGGCCGACCCCGTTTCCGGTCCCTCAGCCGAACCCGCTCGTGCGGGAGCCCTCCGGACCGTCGTCCTGGCCGCCGCCGTCCGGCTCGAGCGCATGGGGATGGGCGACCGACACGTGGACGTCGACCGCGAGCCGGGCCATCTCCGAGCTCTCGGCCTCGCCGCACGCGTCGCAAAAGGTGCAGACCCAGCGATAGGTCGGCTCGCCCATGCGCTCCTCCGGTCGGTGGCCTCTGGCAACTGTACGTGGTCCCGGCAGGAAGCGTGGCTCGCGCGGCGCCGTTCAGTGGCAGGTTCCCGACCCGCCGTCGGTGAACGAGCCGGCCGTGGGGACGAAGCGCCAGGCGTAGCCGTTCGGGCGCAGCTCGAGCAGCAGCACGCCGAAGCTGGAATTGGCGCGCACCTCGCTGTTGGGCTGGATCGTACGGAACTGGCGCAGGTTCACCCCGCCGGTGCCGACCACGAACTCGCGGAGGCCACGGCCGGGGTCGGCCCGGCCGTCGGGAGCCTGCGGGGCGAAGCGCTCGTAGTCGTGGTCGTGGCCGTTGAGCACGAGTTCCGCGCCCGCGCGGTACAGGTCATCCCAGAATGCGGCGTATGCCTTGTCGTTGCCGTGCCGCCCCGAGCTGAAACGTGGCTCGTGCCAGTAGGCGAGCACGCAGCCAGCGGCGGCATGCGCGGCCAGGTCGGCGCGCAACCAGCGCTCCTGCGGCGAGCCGGTCCCGCAGCCCCCGACGGCGTCGCACTGGCCGTTCAGGGCGACGAGGTGCCAGCCTCCCAGGTCGAAGCTGTACCACCCCCGGTGCGCGTCGCCGGCGCGGGAGCGGAAGTAGGCGAAGTAGCCGGCCGCGTCGACCGACTCCGCCGAGGTGATGTACTCGTGGTTGCCTGGGACGGGACGGCTGATCCGGTCCAGCCGCCCCCAGGCGGGCTGGTAGTTCCTCTGGTACCTGGCCAGCGTGCCGTTGCTGTACGCACCGTCCCCGAGCGGCAGCACCGCATCGGGGTGCAGCGACAGCGCCAGGTCGGAGGTGGCCCGCTGGCCGCAGGTCGGCCCGAGGGTCGGTCCCTCCTCCGGGTCCGCCGGCCTGGTCGGGTCGCAGGCGATGTCGCCGGCGGCGACCATCCGGACGGTCCCGCCGGCGCCCGCCGCGGTTCCCGGCCGCGCCGGGTTCGCCCGGCCGCCGGTCGTCTCGACGAGCAGGCGCGGGCCGGTGCCGCCGGCCTCGCCGCTGGCGTAGCGCGCGGACGCGGTGGAGGCTGCAACGAGCGCCAGCAGCAGCGGCCCGGTGCGGACCGGCAGGTCGAGGTCGGCCGCCACCCAGCCCGGCCGGCCGATCGGCCCGGAGCTGCCCGCCACCGGGCCGAGGGGCAGCGCGTGCCGGTAGGGGGTCGCGCGGCCGGTCCAGGCGGTCCGCGGCAGCGCCGCGACCAGGAACCCGCCCCGGTTCGCCGAGGCCGCGTAGACCCTGAGCGTCACCCTGCTCACCGTGCCGGTCAGGCTGTCGACCCGGAAGCGCAGGTAGGCCTGCGCACGGTGGCGGTTCGACCCGCTGGTCCTGAGCCAGCGGCCGCCGAACGCGCGGCCGGGTTGCTCCGCGCTGACGTACCAGTCGGTGAGCGGGGCGAAGGAGAACGTGCGCGCCCGCGGCTCGCCCTGCACGATCGACCGGACGCCGAGCAGCGCCGCGATGGGCAGGAGCACCGCCAGGGCCACGACCACCACGCCGCGCCCGAGCGGCGCGCGCCAACCGCGGGACTCAGACGGCCGCACCGAAGTCGTAGTCCCGAACGTCGAACCTCCGCCCCAGCTCGTCGGTCGGGGCGACGGTGACGTGCGTGCCCGCGACCGTCACCAGCAGGAAGTGGAACACGCGCGTGATCGCGTCAGGCACCGGGGCGGCGCCGCACCTGCTGCCACTGCCCTTGCTGTAGGACCAGCCGATGCCGTAGGCGTCGAACGCGCTGCAGCCCTTGGCGCCGATCGGCTCCAGCTTGCCGCCGCCCCCGCCGGTCACGTAGGCGACGAAGCTGTCGCCGGGCTGGCGCAGGTTGCGCTCGTACATGTGGGCGTGGCCGTTGAAGACCAGGTCGACGCCGTACTGGCTGAGCAGGGCCGCGACGCTGCCCGGGCCGCGCAGCCACGGGTCGGAGGGTTCGGTGGAGTTGTCGGAGTAGATCGGGAAGTGCAGGAAGGCGAACTTGACCCCGGACGGGTGGGCGGCCAGGTCGGCGGCGAGCCACTGGTACTCGGGGCTGGACGCCGTCCAGTGGTTGTCGTGGTCGTTCTTGTAGACGTCGGCGGTGCCGACGTTGGAGTTGGGCCAGGCGGCGTCGAGCACGTAGTAGCGGACCAGGCCCTCGTCAAAGGCGTACCAGGCCGACGGGTAGTTGCGCGAGGCGGTCCCGTTGGTGCAGCAGTAGGTGTCCATCTGGTAGCGGCCGCCGGAGCTGGCGGCGGCCTGCGCCTCGGGCCAGATCAACGGGAACGTGGCGGTCAGCCCGTGGTTGCCGAGCGGGTTGAACATCGGGATGCCCTTGCCGACGTCCTTGTAGAAGCCGGAAGCGAACACCGTGCTCACGTTCTGGCCTCGCTGGACCAGGTCGCCGTAGTTGGTCTGGCTGCCGTTCGGGTAGGCGGTGTCGCCGGTGCCGACCGCGAACCGCGCCCCGCTGGCGGCGATCTGGTGTAGCAGGTTGGCCTGGTCGGGGTTGGCGCCGGACGCGTCGACCTGGCCCCAGTCGCCGAGCACCGCGAACGAGTAGGTCGCGGTGGACCCGGCCGGCACCTGGGTCCAGAACGCCGGTGCCGGGTCGGCGCCGAGCAGGTCCACGCCGGGATCGCCGAGGAAGGTCCGGTAGCAGTAGCGGCTGCCGGGGGCCAGCCCGCTGAGCCTCGCCTTCCACTGGTACTCGCCGGTGGAGCCGACGGTCACGCCGGTCCTGCTCGCCCCGACCCGGTGGGCGGTGCAGCCCTCGGCGCCGACCTTGCCGTAGGTGGCGTAGCCGACGGTCGAGGACCGGTCGGTCCCCCAGTTCAGGGTGGCGGAGCCGCCGACCGCGTCGGTCAGGTACGGGTAGCGCAGCAGCTGCGCGGTGGCGGCGAGCGCCGGGCGGGCCGCCGCCAGGGCCGCGAGGGTCAGGATCGCGATGAGCAGGCGGTGGCGGCGGAGGTTCATGCCCGGTCACTCCCTTTCGGTTCGGTTGGCGGCCCGCCGGAGGATGACGGCCAGGCCGGCGATCCCGCCGAGCAGCACCGCTCCCAGCAGCAGGAGCCTGGCCGGGCCGGTGTCCCGGCCGCTCGGCTCGTCCGACGCGAAGTCGCTGCCGGGGGCGGCCCCGGGCTCGGGTGCGTGCTGGATCGACGCCAGGACGTCGAGGTACCGGCGGCCGTACCTGATGCTCGGCTCGACGTAGGAGCCCTCGCTGAACTCGTTCCAGCTGATCAGCCCGACCGCGTCCGGGGAGGACCGCATCGCGGCGTTCATCTCCTGCCCCAGGGTGGCGCCGTCGCGGCGGCCGACCACCCGCTTGCCGCCCAGCTTGCGCGCGTCGAAGCCGGGAGCAGCCGGGGCGACCCACAGCCCCTTCTGGGCGTGCACCGCCTGCCCCATCGCCACCAGCTTCTGTTCGTAGCGGGGCGTGTGCCGCGGGTCGACCGAGGACCAGTAGTAGGCGTCCCCGTCGACCAGGCCGCCCAGGCGCCGCACCCCGTCCGGGTCGCGCTCAGAAGCGAGGATCATCAGCCGCCCGCGGAGCGGCCGAACGACCCGGGCGACCTGGGCCGGGGTGTAGCGCCAGGTGCCGGACCAGATGACCAGCGGCCGGTCGAAGAGGCCGAACGCCGGCCCGCGCGCGTAGCGCCCGGCGGCCTCGGTGAGGTCGTGGAGGACCTGGTCGACCGGCAGGGGGTTGCGGTGGAAGTCGAGCCCCTCGTAGATCAGGGCGAGCTTGAGCCCCTTCGCGGCGGCGATGCGGGCGAGCTGCTCGAGGCGCCGGTTGAGCACCGGTGTGCTCTTCCAGCTGACGATGAACCCGTCGATGCCCGCCTGCCTGGCCAGATCGACCTGGCGCGCCATCACCGTCGGGTCGTCGCTGGAGTACCGGCCGAGCGCGGGGTAGTCGTCCTTGGCCCGGCGCCAGGAGGTCTTGTCATACCAGATGTAGTAGTAGGCGAGCAGCGGCACCGGCCGGGCGGGCGCGGCGGGAACGGGCGCAGGGAGCAGCGCCAGCGTGACCGCCAGCGCGGCCAGGCAGGCGCCCGCCATCCGGCTCACGGGCCGGCGCCGGCGACCGCGGCGCGGTGCCGGCGTCCCAGCAGCCACCGGCCGGCCAGCGGCAGGCCCACCAGGATCAGCAGGAGCACGGACCCCACCACCCCCAGGTCCAGCCAGCTCACGAACACCAGGCGGACCTCCTGGCTGCGGCTCAGGCGCACCGGCGCCCACCAGGAGATCCCGGGCCCGCGGGCCTTCAGCTGGTAGTCGCCGCTGGCCAGCCGCCCGCTGCGCGCGGTCGCGCGCCCGTCCAGGTCCAGCTGGCGCACCCGCCCGTTGGGCGAGCGCAGCTGCAGTGCCGACCCGACCGGGAAGCCGAAGAGGGCGTCGTGGACGCTGGCGGCCAGCTGGTAGAACCGCAGGCGGACGGTCCAGGTCGCGTTCGGCGCCGCCTGGAACTGCTGCTGGGACCGGAACACGGCGTCGGCCCCGTCGACCAGCACGCTCTCGACCGAGTAGGTGAGCGGGCGGGCAGTGACCTGGCCGGAGTTCCCCCGGATGACCCGCCTGGCCGGGAGCCAGTGGGCTCCCTCCCCGGCCAGCCGGTAGCGGCCGCCGGTGTCGTCCTTGAGCGCCACCGCCTGCACCGCCTGGTTCGGGACCGGCTGGCCCTGCCCGTCGACGAAGCGCCAGCCGACCGGGACGGCGGTGCCGAAGCCGGCGACCATCCTGGTCACGCTGCCCCCGAGGTCCACGTCGCGGGTGGTGCTGTACTGGTCGGAGCCGCCGCCCGACCAGCGCTCGAAGGTGAAGCGCACCGCCGGCCCGGCCGGCGGGACCTGGACGCTCAGCTGGCGGGCAGGCGCGGCGCCGGCCGGGTCCGCCGTACCGCCGGCCAGCAGCAGCCCGGTGCACAGCGCCGCCCAGGCCCGCGAGCGGCGGCTCACCCGATCCCCCGGCGGTGCGGCCGGAGCCTGGCGCGGGCGTGGCGGCGCGAGGCGGCGAGGGCGGCCGCGAGCACCAGCAGGGCGACCGCGAAGGCGGCCGCGTAGAGCGCGTACAGCAACCCGCTGGGCGGCCGCTTGACGAGCGCCGCGCCGCCGGCGGCCGGGCCCGCGAAGATCAGCGACGGGCCGCGCGGTGGGCTGGAGAAGTCGAACGCGCCGGTGAAGGTGTTGGCCGCGGCGTCCCGGGCGGCCAGCGGCTTCAGGCCGTAGTTCTCCTCGATGAACTTGATGCCGGCGGTCTGGTCGAGCTGGCTGTGGTCGACGTAGCCGCGGCGGGCGTACGGGCTGACCAGCAGCGCCGGGACGCGGAAGCCGTCGCCGAACGCGTCCACCTTCGGCGGCCGCACGTGGTCGTACCAGCCGCCCCAGTCGTCGTAGGAGTACAGGAACGCGGAGTCCTTCCAGGCCGGGCTGGCCATCAGCCCGTTGACCAGGGAGCGGACCAGCCGCTGGCCGAGCTGGAGGTTGCCGGCGGGATGCTCGCTGGCCCCGTAGTCGACCATGAACGACACCGCCGGCAGGGTGCCGTCCTGGAGGTCCTTGTAGTACTGGTTGAGGTCGACGATGTGGGAGGCGAGGCGGGGGTCGTCCGCGAACCGGGGCATCTTCAGGATCGGCACGTCGTCGGTCACCCGGACCCAGCGGGCGTCGCGCCGGCCGGGCGGGGTCCGCGCGTTGAGACGCGGGTCGTGGCCGGCGACGTAGAACTTCCAGGAGATGCCCTTTGCCTGGAGCCGGTCGAAGATCGTGGGGACGTCGCTGGGCTGTGGCCGGCCGGCGACCCAGAACATGTGGTTGAAGGCCCCGCCCTGCAGGCTCGAGGTGAAGAAGCGGTCGAAGAGCACGTACTGGTCGGCGACGGCCCAATGGAACGGCAGGTCGCGGCGGTCGTAGTGGCCCATCGCCACGGCGCCGTCCTGGCGGCGCACCCGTAGCGCCCACACGAAGCCGTCCAGCTTGCCGCCGTCGAGCTGGCGCAGCGCGGTCTTGTGGTCGTGGGAGTGGTCCGGGAGCGGCCCGGCGCCCAAGCGGTGCGGCTTGACGCAACCCATCGCGGGCCTGCCCGGCCGTACCGGCATGCAGACGCCCGCCGGGATGCCGTCCGCGCCGGGGTAGGTGCCGAAGTAGTTGTCGAAGGAGTGGTTCTCCTGCATCAGCATGATGAAGTGCCTGATCGGCGTGCGCGGTGCCGGCTCGGCCGGCGCCGCGGCCCGGGCGGGCCCGGCCGCCTGGGCCAGCAGCGCGGCGGCCGCCAGGCCGACGAGCGCGCGGAAGCTCACGGACCTCATGGCCGCACCCGGTAGATGACGATGACCGGCTTGGCCGCGACGGTCTCGGTGTGCACCGCCCGGCCGTGGTAGCGCCGCACGTAGCGGAGCAGGTGGTCGGTGAAGAACGGGGTCCTGGCCGCGGTGAACGAGTCCCACACCAGGTACTGCACCTCGCCGCTGCGGATCAGCAGGTCCGGGTTGGTCACCGGCTCGTAGGCGGGGTTGCGGTGCAGCGGGTTGGGGCTGACCGACAGCCCGTAGCCGCGGCGGTGGCCGTAGAACGCGAGGATGTTGCTCATCGACGGGCCGATCGCCAGCAGCCGGCTGCCGGGCGGGGTGTTCGCGTCCAGCCAGCGGCCCGCCTCCCTGCCGCCGGGCACCCCGCCCGACCCGGCAAGGAAGCTGGTCGAGCCGGCCGCCGAGACCCGCGCCCAGCTGGCGACCCCGAGGCTGGCCAGCAGCGCCACCACCGCGAGCACGCGCGCGCCCGCGTGGGTGCCGCCGGCCCGCCGGGCCGTTCGCGCCGGCCACGCTCCCACCAGCAGCTTGGCCGCCAGCACGGCGGCCACGACGGCGACCGGCAGCTCGTACTGGAACCCCTTGACCGGCCAGAGCTGGAAGAACAGCAGCGGGATCGCGGCCCAGCACGCCAGCAGCGTCTCCCGCCACGACCAGGCGCCGACGCTGGCCACCAGCGCCAGCAGCGCGGCGACCACCAGCAGCGGCCCGAGCGCCAGGCCCACCTGCACGGGGTAGAAGTTCCAGTCGTGGTTCGGCGCCCGGAACAGCTGCCAGACCAGGAACCCCTGGGCGGTGCGGCCGCCTCCGCCGAGCAGCAGCGACAGCGGGAACGGCGCGATCACCAGCGCGGCGCACACCGCCCAACCGGCGACCTCGCGCAGCCGCACCCGAAGGCTCGGGGCGAGCGCGAAGAAGGTGTAGGTCGCCGGCGCGAACACCAGACCGGTCTCCTTGGCCAGGAAGGTGAGCCCGAGCGCGGCCGCGGAGGCGTACAGCCAGGCGGGCAGGCCGGTCACCACGAACCTCGCCAGCAGGTACACGGTGAGGGTGGCGAAGAACGTCAACGGCCCGTCCAGCAGCGCCTGCCTGCTGACCACCACGTGGTAGGGGCAGATGGCCAGCAGCCCGGCTGCCAGCAGGCCGACCGCCTGGCCGTACAGCAGCCGCCCGAGCCGGTAGACGAGGTACAAGGTCGCCAGCCCGAACGCCACCGCCAGCAGGCGCGCGGTCAGGTCGTCGCTGCCGTGCCCGAACAGCAGGGCGAGCAGGAACTGGTACAGCAGCGGGTGGGCCCGGAAGATCGGGAAGATCGGCTTCAGCGCCGGGTCGCCGGCGATGGAGGCCGCCTGTCCGGCGTACACCGCCTCGTCGCTGTTGAAGCCGAGCAAGCCAAGGTGCCACAGGCGCAGGGACGCCCCGGCCCCGGCGATCGCCAGGCCCACGGGCACCACCACCCAGAGCGGAAGCCGACGGGGCGCCGGCGCCTCGGCGCGCTCCGGTGCCAGCTCCGGGACGGTGGCGGCGCGGACCGGGGCGGTCAGGCCGACCACCAGGGGGCCAGCCCCTCGTCGTCGGCGAGCAGCCCGGGGATCGTATCCGCCCAGGAGAAGTCGTCGCAGGCCAGCCGCCGCGCGCGCACGCCGCGCAGGAAGCGGCCCAGCAGCTTCCCCTCCCGCTCGCGGAGCGCCTGGTAGTCCTGGCCGTCGATGGTGATGGCGGGGGCGAAGTAGCGGAACGGCGGGAAGCCGTAGGCGTCGTCGGTGTTCGCGATCATGGTGGCGATCACGCGGTCGTGGTCCAGCTCCTCCAGCGCCGGCCGGCCCCGCTCGATCACGAACAGGTCGTGGACGGTGGTTGACGGCGCGTACCGGCACGGCAGCAGCCGGTCGACCATGTACTTGGGCGGGGGGACGACCGCCTGGGCGACCGCGTTCAGCGCCATGATCGGCAGGTTGAGCTCGCCCAGGCGGCTGCCGATCGAGCGGCCGCTCTTGGAGTGCACGCGGCTCTGCACCGCCAGCTTGACCTGCTCGGCGGGTGGCAGCGCGCCCAGGTCGACCGCCGCGAGCGTGTGGGAGCTGATCGTGAGCGGCTTCGGGTAGCTGAGCGCCAGCCCGTTCGGCGCCACGATCGTCATGTCGTCCGACAGGAACGCGCCCTCGTGGTCGCGCAGGAGCCGCAGAACGGTGCCGGTCTTGCCGGTGTCGGTGCGCGCGGTCAGCATCACCCCGCGCTCGCCGAGCCGGATGGTCGCCGAGTGCAGCAGGATGTGGTCCCGCGACACCAGCGCGAACCGCAGCACCGCCTCGACCACGTTGGTGTAGACGACGTGGGGCGAGCGGGCCAGCAGTGGCCCGACGGTCACGTCGATCCGGTCGCCGAAGTCGAGCCGGAAGTTCGCCGCCGTCGGTCCCAGGTGCTCCTCGTAGGCGACGAACCTCGGGCCGTGGGTGACCAGCGGCCGCCGGCGGAGGCCGCTGCCACCGACCGCGGCGACCCGCAGGCCGATGTCGGCCGGCCGGTCCAGGGCCGGCACCGCCATGCCGGCGAGCTCGCGGAGCGGCACCTCCGACTCGATCGCCACGATGCCGGCGATGTCGTAGCGGTACACCTCCACGCGCTGCTCCTGGACGCCGGTGGGCGGGGGCGGCGCCTTCCAGATGAGGCGGTCGCTCACCAGGAACCTGCCGGCGAGCAGCACCACCAGCGTGATCGCGTTGGCCGCCAGGTAGTGCACGTGCAGCACCGACACCAGCAGCGCCAGCATCGGCACGCGCAGCAGCAGGGTGAGGTTGTTCACGCCGCTGAACGCCAGGTAGCGCAACGGCCCCGAGCGGGCCTTGCGCCCGCGGAAGACCAGCCAGTCCAGCAGCAGGAAGTTCCAGGTGGTCGAGCCCTGGGTGGCGAGGATCGCGCCGAGCACGTAGTGCAGGTGCCCGATGGCCACCGCCGCCCACAGCAGCACCTGGTTGACGACCAGACCGCTCGCCCCGACGATCGCGAACTTGCTCGCCAGCAGTGGCCGCCGTCCCGCGGCCGCCGACCGTGGGCGTTGGCGGCGGCCGGCGTCCAGGCCGATGACACCGTCTGCGGCCGCGTGGGCAGGGACACGTTCGTAGTCTGGCAAGAGAACGCTCTCCCCCTGCTAGTCGGGCGCCCCGCGGTGAGGCTCGCTACAGGAACCGGACGTATCAGTAACGAGTAGGTGAACGTGCGGTGTCCGGCTACCCGGCCGCCTCAGATGGAAACTCCGCCAAATCCGCCGGGTGTGGGCGGCGCCCAGAACGCCCCCGCCAGGCGAAAGCTAGCCGCGCGGGTCCTGCTCGACCGCGACCGCGGCGGGAGCTCCCTCCCGCTTGACCACCACCGTGTAGCGGTCGGTCTCCTCGACCACCCGATCCACCTCGGGGATCACGTGCGCGCGGACCACGGCGAAGCGGGTCGCGTCTGCCCGGAGCGCCTCGTACTCGTCGATCGTGATCACGATGAGCCGGTCGCACTCCAGCTGGCCGCACTCGCACAGGATCCTGATGTACCGCTCGACGGCCGGGTGGGCCTGCTCGATCTCCTCGTTGATCTGCCGGGTCGTCGCCTGGTTGCGGGCGATCCGCTCTTTTCGGCTGTCCACGACATATCACCACCAACTGGCCGCACGGATGCTTCGGAGGCTGCAACTACCATGACGTCGCTGCAGGGGATCGATGACGTGCTCTCCCGGAGCTGCCAACCCGGAGACCCGCCCCGGGCGCCTCACCGCTCCGGCGCGTCACTGGGCGTCCTGCGGGCTGGCGGGCAGGAGCGCGGCGGCGGCGAGGCGCCGCGCCTCCGCGGGCACCCAGGGGCTGTTGGCG
>DASQWY010000203.1:0-3801 GCA_035640005.1 Actinomycetes bacterium | reverse complement strand
CGCCGAGCCGGTGCAGCGCGAACGCCGCCGGCGCCGGGCGGCCCACCAGGACAGCCGCCGCCGCTAGGCGCCCGCGGCTGGTCCGTCGTCCAGCAGCGCCAGGTCGAGCCGGCGCAGGCGCTCGGGGTCGGCGAAGATGTCGATCTCGACGATCTTCCCGCCCGCGATGGTGAAGCCCAGCACCGAGAACGGGCGCCCGTGCGACGCCACCACCACGCCCGCGGCCCCGTTCACCAGCGCCGGCCGCGCGAACCCGGCGAGCCCACGACCGAAGTTGATCGCCTGCTCGGCCACTGCCGCCGCGCCGTGGACCTCCCCGCCCACGGCCGCCCTCGCGCCGCCGCCGTCGGCCCGCGCCACCACGTCCGGGTCCAGCACCGCCAGCAGCGCGTCGAAGTCGCCGGCACGCGCGGCCGCCAGGAACGCGTCCACCACCGCCCGCTGCCGCGACAGGTCGGCGTCGGGCACCGGGGCCGTCCCCTGCACCCGCCGGCGGGCGCGGCTGGCCAGCTGCCGCGCCGCCGTCGGGGAGCGCCCCACGATCGGGGCGATCTCCTCGAACGGCACCGCGAACATGTCGTGCAGCACGAACGCCAGCCGCTCGGCCGGCGCCAGCGTCTCCAGCACCACCAGCAGCGCCAGCCCGACCCCCTCGGCCAGCAGCGCTTCCTGCTCCGGGTCGGTCTGGTCCTCGCGGCTGACGATCGGGTCGGGCAGGTGCACGGCCGCGTCCAGCGGCTGCTCGCGCCGCTGCCTGCGCGAGCGCAGCATGTCCAGGCACACCCGCGCGACCACCCTGGTCAGCCAGCCGCCGAGGTTGTCGATGCCGCCGGGGTCGGAGCGGCTGAGCCGCAGCCAGCTCTCCTGGACGGCGTCGTCGGCCTCGGCGAGCGAGCCGAGCATCTGGTAGGCGACCGCCCGCAGCCGGGCGCGGTGCTCCTCGAACCGGTCGGCCAGCCAGTCGCGTTCGTCCATCGGTCACATCCGTCGGTCGCGGTTCGTCAGAGCATTGACGGACCAAACCCGGCCGATGTGACTGACAAGGAGGTCGACGTCTGAGCCTCGCACTGCGCAACCTCCTGTTCACCCTCGTCCCTGCTGGTGGTCGCCTACGAGGAACCGAGGCTGCGCGCCCAGTTCGGCGAGCGGTACGAGAGCTACCAGCGCGCGGTCTCCCGCTGGATCCCGCGCCGGCCCCGGCCGGCCTGACAACCGGGAGGGAACCATGCCACCGATCGTGTCCACCTTCGAGATCGACCGTCCACCCGACGAGGTCTACCGGTACGCCACCGACCCGTCGCGGTTCCCCGAGTGGCAGCACGACGTCGTGCGCGTCGACGGCGGCCACCCGCCCGCCGTCGGCACGAGGTTCACCACCGTCCGCCGGATCGGCCGCGTCGAGCAGGCGACCATCCAGGAGATCACCGAGCTCAGCCCCCCGAGGAGCTGGGCCGCCCGCGGCGTCGACGGACCGTTCAGGCCGAGCGCGGGCATCACCGTGGAGCCGCTCGACGACGGCACGCGGTCGCTGGTCACGATCGCGCTGGACTTCGAGGGGCACGGGATCGGCAAGCTGCTGCCGCTGGACGTGATCCGCCGCATGGCGGCCAAGAGCGCGCCCAGGAGCTACCAGAACCTCAAGGAACTGCTCGAGCGGGACACGTGAGCGGCTGGCCCGGCGGAGCTGCGGGATAATCGGGCGAGCAGCTGGCACGCCGCTCCCGCCCGAAGGAGGTCACCGGCATCGACCCGGACGCGCGGACGGCCGCGGTCGCTCCGGCGGCGGCCGGGGCGGGGCGCTGATGGACGGCACCTTCTGGACCGTCGAGCAGGCCAACGCCGCCCTGCCGCGGGTGCGGGCGACCCTGGAGCGTATCCGGGAGCTGCTGGCCGACGCGCGCCGGGAGGGCGAGTCGGCCGCCGGGCGGCTGCGGGGCAACGGGCACGCCCCCGCCCCGGCCGCCGCCGCCAGCCTGCGCACGGCGCTCGAGGAGCTGACCGAGGAGGGCATCGTCCTGCGCGACCTGGACGCCGGCCTGGTGGACTTCCCGGCGCGGCTGCCGGACGGCCGCGAGTACCTGCTCTGCTGGGTGCTCGGCGAGCCGGAGGTGGCGTTCTGGCACTGGCCGGACGCCGGCTTCGCGGGCCGCCGACCGCTGACCGACCCGCCCGGGTGAGCCTACGGGCTCGCCCAGGGACGCGACTCGCAGGCGGCGGCGAAGAAGTCGCCGCCCTTGCGCTTGACGTCGTCGGTGCCCCAGGCGATCTCGCGGGGGACCTTGGTCATGCGGGGGATGTGCTTGGCGCAGTGGATGTAGGCCTCGTGGACGCTGACCTCCACGAAGCGCTCGGGCCGCGGCCGGAATCCGGCGTCGTGGTCGCCGTTGGCGGCCGCGGCCGCCACCTCCGGGTGGGTGGCGCCCAGCTCGGCGAGCTCGACGATGCGGGCGCTGCCGTTCACGTGCAGGCCGATCACGTCCCGGAGGAAGTCGACGAACAGCAGGCCGACCCGCGGGTTCTCGTGCAGGTTGCCGAGGCTGGCCATGACCCCGTTGCCGCGGTACTCGGGGTAGGCGAGGGTGTGGCGGTCCAGGACGCGGACGAACCCGGGCGGGCCGGCCCGGAAGGTGCAGTCGCAGGCGCCGGCGGCGTCGGCGGTGGCCACGAAGCACATCTCCTGGCGGCCGATGAACGCCTGCATCCGCTCGTTGAGGTGGTCGAGCACCTGGCGGCGGTAGAACGAGCGGGCCCTGGCCGCGGTGCCGTAGCGGTCCTGCAGGGCGTGCTCGCCGCCGGAGCCGGGGAGGTCACGGAGGACTGGGTCGGAGATGTGGGACTGGGTCATCGGGCTGCCCCCTGTGCTGTCGACCGTCGCGCCCTGTTCGTCCGACCCTCCCACCTCGAACCGCTCTGCCAAGTTCGTCTAGGTTGCGCTGAAGACCACTTCGGCGCAAGTCCCTGGATTCGCTCCGAGCGGGATCCCCGGGAGTGATGTCGCGCTCGATCCGGTGACGCTGACGGGCGGCCGGCGCCCGCGGTACCGTCACCGTCGCGGTCGAGCACTGAGGAGGCGCGGATGGACGAGGCGCGAGCGCGGGACCTGCTCGCCCAGGAGCGCTCCCGGCTGGAGCGTCTGCTCCGCGCCGGGCCCGAGGCGGCAGCCGACGACCTGGGCGACGAGGTGGACGACGCCGGACGGCGGGTGGCCGAGGAGGAGCGGCGGGCGCTGGAAGCGATGGGCCGCGACCGCCTGGCCGCGCTGCGGCGGGCGGAGGAGCGGCTGGCGGCCGGCACCTACGGCCGCTCGGTGCGCAGCGGCCGGCCGATCCCGGACGAGCGGCTGGAGGCCGACCCCCTGGCCGAGCTGACCGTGGACGAGGCGGCGGCGGAGCCGGAGGGCGGCCGCTACGACGCCGAGCCCGGCCTGGTCTCGGCCGACGCCCCCTTCGAGGTCCTCGCCGACCAGAACGCCACCCCGGAGGAGGCGCTGGCCAACGAGGCCGACGACGACGAGCCGGACGCCGGCCCCGACGCCGGCATCAGGGCCGACGAGGCCTAGCGGCGGCCCCGCCGCGGTCAGCGCGCCGCGCCGGCCGCGGACAGCTGCCCGGCGACGCGCGCCGCCCACGCCTCGATCCGCGCCGGGTCGCGCCAGTCGCCGGCCCCGGTCCTGGCCATCGCGCTGGCCGGGAAGCCCTTGGCGTCGGCGGGCAGGCGGCCGCCGAAGGTCACGTGCCCGCGGGCGCCCACCAGCCGCAGCAGCTCCCGCACCTGCGCGACCGGCGGGATCTCGCCGGTCGC
>DASQWY010000202.1:0-2705 GCA_035640005.1 Actinomycetes bacterium | reverse complement strand
GTCGACCGCCATCCGCTGTCCCAAGGCGCTAGGTGATCCGAGAGGTCTTCGAAGTCCAACGATGAGCCAAGCTGACCGCGTTGGGGTCCCTTCAGTTGGTGTAGCAGCCCAGGCAAGGCGCGGCTGGCAAGGGTGCAGCAGCCCGACGGTGCCACGCTGGGTGAGCTGGCGGTGCCGGACCAGGTCGCGATGCCACCGCAGGAGCGTTTCGGGCTGGACGAACAAGCCCCACCAGGCTGGACGGGGCAGCAGCCGTGCCAGCCCAGCCAGCACCGCCTGGTTGGCCCAGTCGAGCCGCGGCCGGGCGACCTGGCATCGCAGCACCGCGACCTCGTGGCGGAGCATGAGCAGCTCGGCGTCCTTGGCGGTCGAGCTCCGCGCCAGCAGCGCGAGCCATCCCATCACCTGAATTCTGGCACCCCAGATTTCTGGCACCCCGAAGGGAGTTGTTGCACTGGCCGCCTTCGGTCAGGGGTGGAAGTGGTGCCGGCAGCGGGCCTGGTACTTCTCCCGCCACCGACGTGCTCGGCGACCAGCTCGGCGGCCGCCATCGGCGTCGGCGCGACCCGCGCGTGGTAGACCGCGTCCGCGCCGCAGACCGTGCAGATCGCGGTCAGCTTGTCCACCCGCTCCGCCAACGCCATCAGCGACGGCAGCGGCTCGAACGGCAGCCCAGCGAACGTCACGTCCAGGCCCGCCACCACCACGACCACACCGCCGCGGGCCAGCCCGTCGGCCACCCTCGTCAGGCCGGCGTCGAAGAAGTGGGCCTCGTCGACCGCGACCATGTCGGTCTGCGGCCGGACCGCCCGCCGGACGTCGTCGGCGGACGCCGCCGCCAGCGAGGGATGCTCCAGGCCGGCATGGGAGGCGACACGGTTGGTCCCCTGGCGCGTGTCGAGCCGGTGGGTGAACACCTGCACCCGCCGGCCCGCGATCACCGCCCGCCGCACCCGGCGCAGCAGCTCCTCGGTCTTGCCGGCGAACATCGGCCCGCGATCACCTCGACCCGTCCCGGCCGCATCGCTTCGCGCATGGGCGTGAGGTAGCGGAGCTGTCGGGCGTGCCCGACCAGCCGGTCTCCCACGGCAAGCGGGTCGGCGATGACGGCGGCAACGAGGAGTGTCACCAACCGAGGGGGGCATACTGAGCCTCGGGACTCGTTGCTGCGAGCTGCTGCGACGATGGCTCGGCGGCAGTGGTGACAGGAGCATGCCGATGAGTGCGGCGACCGATCAGGTGCGCGCAGCGTCTGACGCTGACGCGTTGTGCGTGACGACGATCCGCACCCTGTGCATGGATGCGGTGCAGGCAGCCAGCTCGGGGCATCCGGGCACGCCGATGGCGATGGCTCCAGTGGCCTACACGCTGTGGCAGCGCTTCCTGCGCTTCGACCCGGCCGACCCGATCTGGCCCAACCGCGACCGGTTCGTGCTCTCCGCAGGGCACGCCTCGACGCTGCTGTACGCGCTGCTGCACCTCGCGCGGGTCCGGGCGGTCAACCCGGCCTACGAGACCCTCGGCAGCCCGTCGGTCACCCTGGACGACCTGCGCCGGTTTCGCCAGCTCGACTCCAAGTGCCCGGGGCATCCGGAGTACCGCTGGACCTCTGGCGTGGAGGCGACGACCGGCCCGCTGGGCACCGGGGCGGCGACCACGGTGGGCATGGCGATCGGAGGACGCTGGCAGGAGGCGAACTTCAACCGGCCCGGCTTCGACCTGTTCTCCTACGACGTCTACGCGCTGTGCGGCGACGGCGACCTGATGGAGGGCGTCTCGGCGGAGGCGGCGTCCCTGGCCGGGCACCTCGGCCTGGCCAACCTCTGCTGGGTCTACGACAACAACCACATCAGCATCGAAGGCGACACCGCGCTGGCGTTCACCGAGGACGTCGCGACTCGGTTTGTCGCCTACGGCTGGAACGTCACCCGGGTCGGCGACGCCAACGACCTGGAGATGCTTGCCCGCGCCTTCACCACCTTCCAGCGTGAGCAGTATCGCCCCACCCTCGTCATCGTCGACAGCCACATCGCCTACGGCGCCCCGACCAAGCAGGGCACCGCGGCGGCGCACGGCGAGCCGCTCGGTGACGAGGAGGTGCGCGCCACCAAGCGGTTCTACGGCTGGCCCGAGGATGCGCAGTTCCGCGTGCCTGACGAGGCCTACGAGCACTTCGCCGCCGGCATCGGCAGCCGCGGTCGGGCGCTCCGCGAGGCGTGGATGGCGACGTTCGATCGCTACCGCACCGAGTACCCCAACCTGGCCGACCAGCTTTATCGGATGCAGCACCGGCAGATCCCGGAGGGCTGGGACGCGGAGATCCCTGCCTTTCCCGCTGACGCCAAGGGCAAGGCGACCCGGGAGACGTCCGGGATCGTGCTGAACGCGATCGCCCGGCGGGTCCCGTGGCTGGTCGGCGGTGCCGCCGACCTGGCCCCGTCGACCAAGACGCGCCTGACCTTCGACGGTTCCGGCGACTTCGAAGCCGACGACCTTGGTGGACGCAACCTGCACTTCGGGGTCCGGGAGTTCGCCGCTGCGTCGGTCGCGAACGGGCTGTCGCTGACGAAGGTGCGGCCCTACTGGTCGACGTTTCTCATCTTCTCGGACTTCGCCCGCGGCGCGATCCGGCTGTCGGCGATCATGGAGATCCCGGTCATCCACATCTTCACCCACGACTCCATCGGTGTTGGCGAGGACGGGCC
>DASQWY010000201.1:0-9821 GCA_035640005.1 Actinomycetes bacterium | reverse complement strand
CCGCTCACCCTGATCACCAACAAGCACCTGCTGCCGATCTACGACCGGCCGATGGTCACCTACGCGATCGACACCCTGGTCAAGGCCGGCGTCACCGAGATCATGCTGGTCACCGGCGGCACCCACGCCGGCGAGTTCCTGCGGCTGCTCGGCAACGGGCACGACCACGGCATCGACCGGCTGCTGTACGCCTACCAGGCGCGGCCCGGCGGCATCGCCGAGGCGCTCGGCCTGGCCGAGCGGTTCGTGGACGGCGAGCGGGTGGTGGTGATGCTGGCCGACAACGTGGTGGAGCGCTCGCTGCGGCCGGCGGTGGAACGGTTCGTGGCCCAGCCCGAGGGCGCCCGCATCGTGCTCGCCCGCATCGACGACCCCGCCCACCTGCGCCACCTCGGCGTGCCCGAGCTGGACGGCCAGGGGCGGGTCGTCCGCATCCACGAGAAGCCCGACGACCCGCCGAGCAACTTCGTGGTCACCGGCATCTACTTCTACGACGCCAGCGTGTTCGGCGTGATCCCCAACCTGGAGCCGTCCGGCCGCGGGGAGCTGGAGATCACCGACGTCAACAACTGGTACGTGGACAAGCGGATCATGGAGTACGACGTGCTCGACGGCTTCTGGGGCGACGCGGGCGAGTCGATCGACGCCTACTACGAGGTCAACGACTTCGTCCGCCTGCACGGCGCGAACAAGGACTAACCGCCGCCTACCTCGCTTTCTGGCAATCGTCCGGCCAGGTGCGGTAGAACCATGCGCCGTCATCGCTGGAGCGCCCCGAGGGAGCAGCACGTGGCCGTTGCCGGGACCGGATCGACCCTCTCAGCCGAAGCCATCGCCCACGACCTGTGGCTCAGCCGGTTCAGGACCATGCTGGTCGCGGTCCTCGGTGGCACCGTCACCGGCATCGCCTGCCTGGCGTTCTACACCAGCTTCGAGGCGATCAAGAGCTACGCCGTGCGCTCCGAGGGGATCGCTCCCGGGCACGCCTGGGCCGTGCCGCTGCTGGTCGACTCGTTCATCGTGGTCGCCACCGGCGCCGACCTGTGGTTCACCACCACCAAGCAGGCGCGCGCCTGGTGGGAGGTCATCTGGCCCAAGCTGCTGCTGGCGACCGCCGCCGGGGTCAGCTTCGTGCTGAACGTCGCCCACGCCCAGCACAACTGGGCCGCCCGCGGCGTCGCGGCGATCCCGCCCGCCGCCCTCGTCCTCGGGGTCGAGCTGCTGATGATGGTGCTGCGCCGGGCGACCACCATCCGGGCCGCGCGCCTGGAGGCGGAGCTGCAGGCCCAGCAGGCCGCCGCCATGACCGCGCCCCTGTCCCGCATCCAGATCGAGGCCATGCGCCGGCCGAGGGCCGACGCCGACCTGCCCGGCCCCGCCGCCCGCGCGCGGGCCGAGGCCAGCGGCGTGGTCCTGCCCCGGCCGGCCACCGCCAGGCCGGCCGCGGCCGCGCCGCCGGCTTCCGCGCGGCCCCGGGCCGACGGGCCGCCCGCCCGGCCGTCACGGCCGGTCCGCCTGGCGGCCAGCGTGCGGACCGGCGGCGCGGCCCGGGACGGCCAGCAGCCGGACGGCGAGGCGCCGCGCACGGTGGCCGCCCGCATCCTCGACGAGCGCGGCGGCGACGCCGAATCGCTCACGCCCGAGGCGCTGGTCGAAGCGCTGGCCCGGCGGGGCGTGGTGACCGACGTGGACGCCGCCGCCGCGCTGCTGCGCGAGCTGCGCCCGCGGCCGCCGCTGTCGGCGCGGGTCTCCACGTCGGCGCGGCGGCCGAACCGGCCGGCCGCGCGGTCCAGCTGAGGGCCCAAACCCGGGGAGCGTGAGGCGGCCCTGCCGTACCTCGTCCGCCACGGCCACGCCGGCGACAAGCACCGCTGGCCCGGACCCGACCTGGTCCGGCCGCTTTCGGCCGACGGCCGGCGGCAGGCGGCCGAACTGGTCGGCCACTTGCGCCCCTACCCGGTCGACCGCATCCTCTCCAGCCCCACCGACCGCTGCCGGCAGACGGTCGAGCCGCTCGCCCGCCAGCGCCGGCTGCCCATCGAGCTGCACGGCGCCCTCGCGGTCGACGGGACCGCCGAGGGCCTGCTCGCGCTGCTGCGCGACGACGCCCTGCGCGGCGCGGTGCTCTGCACCCACGGCGAGCTCATCGGCCAGGTGTTCGAGCGCCTGCTCGCCGGCGGGCTGCGGCTGCCAGGCGAGCCCCGCTGGCAGAAGGGCTCCGTCTGGGTCCTCGGCGGCCCGGACGGCCGGCTGTCGCAGGCCAGCTACATCGCCCCGGCGGCCGCCTCCCGACCCGCCTGAGCTGCCCTGCCGCACTGCTAAGGTGGACCTCTGAGCAGAAGGGGGACGCTCATGCAGGAGCGAGAGGTGAAGCTCGGCGTCCCGGTCGGCTTCGAGCTTCCCGAGCTCGGCGGCCGCGACGACGGGTTCCTGGCCGAGCCGCAGGCGCCGAGACGCTACCGGACCACCTACTACGACACCGCCGACCTGCGCCTGGCCCGCTGGGGCTCCTCGCTGCGCCACCGGAGCGACGAGGGCTGGACCGTCAAGCTCCCCGCCGAGGTCCAGGGCCCCCTGCTGGTGCGTGGCGAGCACGCCTTCCCAGGCGACGGCCGGCGTCCCCCCGAAGCGGCCGTCGAGCTGGTGCGCGCGTTCGTCCGCGGCGGCCAGCTCGCCCCGGTGGCGCGGCTGCGCACCCTGCGCCGGCCGGTCGAGCTGCGCGACCAGGCCGGCGAGCGGCTGGCCGAGATCGTCGACGACGAGGTGCAGGTGCTGGACGGCCGCAAGATCGCCGACCGCTTCCGCGAGGTCGAGGTGGAGCTGGCCGAGGGCGCCCCCGCCGACCTGCTGGACCGGGTGCTCGCCCGCCTGCGCCGCGCCGGCGCCGGCGAGCCGGACCCCACCCCCAAGTACCTGCGCGCGCTGCGCGGCCTGCCCGCCGGCCTTCCCGGCCCCGAGCTGGTCGTGCCGGAGCCCGGCAAGGGCGCGTCCGTCGGCGAGCTGCTCCGCCACGAGCTGGCCAGCTCCACCCTGCGGCTGCTCCGCCACGACGCCGCCGTGCGCCTCGGCGAGGACCCCGAGGCGGTGCACCAGGCCCGGGTGGCCACCCGGAGGATCCGGTCGACGCTGCGCACCTTCTCGAGCCTGCTGGAGCCGGAGTGGACCGGCGAGCTCAGCGACCAGCTGAAGTGGCTGGCAGGCCTGCTCGGCGCCGTGCGCGACACCGACGTGCTGCTGCAGCGCTTCCGCGCCGACCTGGCCGCCCTGCCCGACGAGGACGCCGCCCTCGGCCCGCAGCTGCTGGAGGGGCTCGAGGGGCAGCGCGCCGCCGTCCACGACCTGCTGCTCGGCGCCATGGCGGAGCGGCGCTACGCGACCCTGCTCGACGACCTGGTCGCCGCCGCCACCAGCCCGGCGCTGCTGCCGGACGCCGACGGGCCCGCCGCCGAGGCGCTGCCCCCGCTGGTCGCCAAGCCGTGGAAGAAGCTGGCCAAGGCGGTGCGCGCCGCCGGCCGCCAGCCCGGCGACGCCGAGCTGCACCAGATCCGCATCCGCGCCAAGCGCGTCCGCTACGCGGCCGAGGCGGTCGTCCCGGCGGTCGGCAAGCGCGCCAAGCGGTTCGCCAAGGCGGCCGAGGCGCTGCAGGAGGTGCTCGGCGAGCAGCACGACGCGGTGGTGGCCGAGGCCTGGCTGCGGAACGCGGCCCACTCGGCCCGGCGCGGCGAGGCGCTGGTCGCCGGCCAGCTGATCGTGGCCGAGCGGGCCAAGGCCGACGCCAGCCGCGCGGCCTGGCGCAAGGTGTGGAAGGCGCTGGACCGCAAGTCGCTGCGCGCCTGGTTCCCCTGACGCGTGTAGGCTCGCCCTGGTGAGCCGGGAAGCCTGGTCGGCGCTGCCCGTCCGCGCCCGCCCAGGGAGGCCCGATGCCAGCCCGACCGCCCACACCGGCCGAGCCGCTGCGCCTGCCCAGGGCCCTGCGCGAGTTCCTACGCGAGGAAGCCGCCGGGGGCGGCGCGCTGCTGGTCGCCGCCGCGCTCGCGCTGGCCTGGGCGAACTCGCCGTGGCGGGCCAGCTACGAGAACTTCTGGGCGACCCGGCTGACGGTCGCCTTCGGCCGCTTCGGCCTCGACCTCGACCTGCGCCACTGGGTCAACCAGGGCGCCATGGCCGTGTTCTTCCTGGTGGTCGGCCTGGAGATCAAGCGGGAGCTGGCCGCCGGCGCGCTGCGCGAGTGGCGGCAGGCGGCGCTGCCGGTGGTCGCCGCGGCCGGCGGCATGGTGGTGCCGGCGCTCATCTACGCGGCCGTGAACGCCGGCCGACCGGGCGCGGCCGGCTGGGGCATCCCCATGGCCACCGACATCGCCTTCGCCCTCGGCGTGCTCGCCCTGCTCGGCCCGCGGGTGCCGGCCGGGCTCAAGGTGTTCCTGCTGGCGCTGGCGGTGGTCGACGACGTCGGCTCGATCGTGGTGGTGGCGGTGTTCTACGCCGGCGAGGTGCGCCCGGGCGCCCTGCTGGTCGCCGCCGCGCTGGTGCTGCTGGTGGTGGCCATGCGCCGGCTGCGGATCTGGTGGCTGCCGCCGTACGTGGCGGTCGGCCTGGGCCTGTGGCTGGCGCTGGTCGCCGCCGGCGTGAACGCGGCCCTGGCCGGCGCGGTGATGGGGCTGCTCGCCCCGGCCGGCCCCCTGCTGCCCCCCGGCTCGGTCGGCGGCGTCGGGGCCGAGCTGGACACCGACCCCGGACCGGCCCGGCTGCGGGAGGTGATGTGGCAGGCCAGGGGCACGGTCTCGCTCGCCGAGCGGCTGCAGCACGACCTGCACCCGCTGAGCGCGTTCCTGGTGGTGCCCGTGTTCGCCCTGGCCAACGCCGGCGTCCGCCTGGACGCGGCGGGGCTGACCGGCGGCGGCGCCACCGCCGTGCTGCTCGGGGTGCTCGGTGGCCGGGTGGCCGGCAAGCCGGTCGGCATCCTGGCGGCCGCCTGGCTGGCGATCCGCCTGGGCGTGGCGACCCTGCCGGCCGGTGGCGGCTGGCGCCACCTGGCCGGCGCGGCCACCGTCGCCGGGGTCGGCCTGACCGTGCCGCTGTTCGTCGCCGACCTGGCGTTCGGGCCGCGGGCGTTCCAGGCCCCGGTTAGGCTCGGCCTGCTCGCCGCCACGCTGCTCGCCGGCGGCGCCGGCTGGCTGCTGCTGCGGACCGCCCGGTCCACCCGGACCTAGAGAGCCGGTAGCGCCCCAGGATGGCGGGGCTCAGGCGCCCGGCGTGGGAGGGCCGGCGGCCGGCAGGGTGACGATGAAGGTCGAGCCGTGGCCGAGCTCGGAGTCGACCGCCACCGTGCCGCCGTGCGCCTCGGCCACGTGGCGCACGATCGCCAGGCCCAGGCCGGTGCCGCCGGTCTGGCGGGCGCGCGCCTTGTCGACCCGGTAGAAACGCTCGAAGATGCGCGGCAGCTCGCTGGAGGGGATGCCCTCGCCGTTGTCGGCCACCTGCAGCACCACCCTGCCCTCGTTGCCGTCCAGCCGCACCCACACGGTCCCCCTGCCATGGGTGTAGCGCAGCGCGTTGTCGACCAGGTTGGACAGCAGCAGCCCCAGCTGCGCCCGGTCGCCGCGCGCGGTCACGCCCGGCTGCAGCTCGGTGCGGAGCTTGATGCGGCGCTCCTCGGCCCGGTCGGCGTAGGCGCCGATCACCTCCTTGGCCAGGCCGACCAGGTCGACCGGCTCGACGTGCAGGGTGCCGCGCTCCACCCTCGACAGGTCCAGCAGGTCGCGGACCAGCGCCTCCAGCCGCTCGGCCTCCCGGCCGATGCGGACGGCGAAGCGGCGGCCGGCCTCCGGGTCGTCGGGCAGGGCGGTGAGCAGGGTCTCGGCCAGCGCCCGCAGGGCCGCCACCGGGGTCTTCAGCTCGTGGGAGGCGTTGGCGACGAAGTCGCGGCGCAGCGCCTCCAGCCGCCGCCGCTGGGTGATGTCGGTCAGGGTGACCACGATCCGGCCGGTCGGCCCCCGGTCCGCCAGCGGGAACGCCCGCACCGCCAGGGTCCGGTGCTCGGGGAACACCACCGTGACGCTGCCGGTCGTCGGCGCCCTGGTGGCGCCGGCCCGCTCGGCCAGCTCGGTGATCCGGGTGACGCCGAGCACCTTGCGGGCGGGCAGCCCCGGCCGCAGGCTCTCGTCCAGGCCGAACCAGGAGCGGGCGGCCGGGTTGGCCACCAGCAGCCGGCCGGCGCCGTCCAGCAGCAGCACGCCGTCGCCGAGCGCGTCGAGGATCTGCCCGGCCCGGTCGCGCTCCTCGGTCAGCTCGTCCAGCCGCCCGCGCAGCCGGGCGGTGATCGCGGTCAGCTCGGCGGTCAGGCCGGCGAGGTCCTCCGGCTCGGTGCGCCGCCAGCCCGGCACGGTGACCAGGCCGATCCGCTCGACCGCGCGGGCCAGCGACGCGAACGGCCCGGTCACCGAGCGGCCGGTCAGCACGCCCAGCACCACCGCCATGGCGGCGAGGCCGGCGCCGGTGGCGACCAGCGCGGGCATGGGCCGGTCGCCGACCACGATCAGGGCGACGGCGGCCGCCACGCCGACGGCGAGGAAGCCGGTCAGGATCGCGCCGGCCGGCCGGGGCAGGAGCACGCTGCCGTGCCCCCGTGCCCTACTGGTCGACGCCGGCCCGCAGCGCCTTGGAAGGCACGAGCTCGCGGACCTCGCCGGTGACGATGAACACCACCTGCTCGCCGATGTCGACCGAGTGGTCGCCGATCCGCTCCAGGTAGCGGGCGACCAGGATCATGCGGCTGGCCCACTCGCGGGCGCCGTCGTCCTCGCCGGCGCGCTCGATCTGCCGGAAGATCTCCTGGTTCAGGCGGTCCAGCGGCTGGTCCAGGATCGGCAGGCGCTCGGCCAGGTCCACGTCGCGCCGGGCGAAGCAGGTCATCGCGGCGGCCAGCATCTTCTGCGCGTGGCCGCCCATCTCACGCAGGGTCGCCTGGATCTCGGGGACGGGCGGGTAGTCCTTGGTGATGCGGACGAACTTGGCCATGTTGACGCACAGGTCGCCCATCCGCTCGATGTGGGCGTTGATGTGCAGCACGCCCGCGACCAGGCGCAGGTCCTTGGCAACCGGGGCCTGCAGCGCCAGGGTGCGCAGGATCTCCTGCTCGACCTCGGTGTAGTCGCGGTCGATCTGGTCGTCGCGGACGATCACCTCGTCGGCCAGGGTGAGGTCGAAGGTCTCCAGCGCCTCCAGGGTCCGGTCGAGCTGGCTCTGCACGAGCTGCCCCATCTGCAGGAGCTTCGCCTCGAGCCCCTCGAGCCGCTGTTCGAAGCTGGTGCGCACCGTTCTCCCGTCCCGTGCCCTCAAGGTGGCTACCATCGCGTCATTCGTCGAGGTCATCGTACGCGTACGCCGAACTCCCCGGGGACGGGCACGTGGCCTGCGGGCAAACGGGAGGTGAAGGTTTGCGGCGAGCGGCGCAAGCGGTCGCGCCGCTGGTTGCCCGATGTGAACAGGCTGTGGAAGGTTGTGCTGCCCAAGCTTTGCAAGGGGGCCGTGTGCCGAAGGTGTTGGTGGTCGACGACGAGGAGTCGCTGCTGGAGGCGATCCGCTACGCGTTCTCCCGCGAGGGGATCGAGGTGGTGACCGCCCGCGACGGCGCCGAGGCGATGCGGGACTTCGAGGCCGAACGGCCCGACCTGGTGGTGCTCGACCTGATGCTGCCGGCCCTGAACGGCTGGGACGTCTGCCGGCGCATCCGCGCCACCAGCCAGGTCCCGATCCTCATGCTCACCGCCCGCGACGCCGAGGTCGACCGGGTGGTCGGGCTGGAGATGGGCGCCGACGACTACGTGACCAAGCCGTTCTCCCTGCGCGAGCTGGTGGCCCGGGTGCGCGCCCTGCTGCGCCGCGCCGGCCAGACGCAGACCACCGCCGCCAACGGGTCGGTGATCGAGGTCGCCGGCATCCGGCTCGACCAGGAGCGGCACGAGGTGACCGTGCGCGGCGAGACGGTCAACCTGCCGCTCAAGGAGTTCGAGCTGCTCGAGATCCTGATGGAGAACCGCAACCGGGTGCTGACCAGGCAGACCCTGATCGACCGGGTGTGGGGCTACGACTACGTGGGCGACACCAAGACCCTCGACGTGCACGTCAAGCGGCTACGCGGCCGGGTCGAGGAGAACCGCCACGAGCCGAGGCTGATCGTCACCGTGCGTGGAGTGGGCTACAGGTTCGACGGCTAGCCGAACCTCCCGCTGATGTAGCGCTCGGTCGTGTCGTTGCTCGGCTTCGTGAAGATCGTTTCGGTCTCGTCGTACTCGATCAGGCGGCCGGGCTCGCCGGCGTTCTCGATCGTCATGAACGCGGTGGCGTCCGACACCCTGGCCGCCTGCTGCATGTTGTGGGTGACGATCACGATCGTGTAGCTGTCCTTCAGCTCCCGGATCAGGTCCTCGATCTTGAGGGTGGAGATCGGGTCCAGGGCCGAGCACGGCTCGTCCATCAGCAGCACCTCGGGCTCCACCGCCAGCGCCCTGGCGATGCAGAGTCGCTGCTGCTGGCCGCCTGACAGCCGCGCGCCGCCGGTGTCCAGCCGGCCGCCCAGCTCCTCCCACAGGCCCGCCTGGTGCAGGCTGCGCTCGGCCACCTGCTTCAGCGCCTTCTTGTCCCGCACGCCGTTCAGGCGCAGCCCGGCGACCACGTTGTCGAACACCGACATGGTGGGGAACGGGTTGGGGCGCTGGAACACCATGCCGATCGAGCGCCGCACGCTCACCGGGTCGCGGTCGTAGATGTCCTCGCCGTCGAGGGTCACCTGCCCCTCGTGCCGCGCGCCCGGGACCAGCTCGTGCATGCGGTTGAAGGACCGCAGCAGGGTGGACTTGCCGCAGCCGCTCGGCCCGATGATGGCGGTCACCCGCTTGGGCTCGATCGTCATGGTGACGCCCTCGACCGCCTTGTGGCCGCCGAAGAACAGCGACAGGTCCTTGGTCTCCAGCTGCTTGGACACGGCAGTCTCACTCCACCTCGGAGCCGCGGCCGACCAGGCGCGCGACCAGGCTCAGGATCAGGATGAAGGCGATCAGGACGAGGGTGGCCGCCCAGGCCAGCCTGATGCCGACCGGGTTGGGCTGGGTGGCGTTCTGGAAGATGTACAGCGGCAGCGCCGCGATCGGCGAGCCGGTCAGCTTGGTGACGAAGAAGTTCGAGCCGAGCACGGTGACCACCAGCGGAGCCGTCTCCCCGGAGGCGCGGGCGACCGCCAGCAGGTTGCCGGTGACGATGCCCTTGGCCGCGGTCGGCAGCACGATCCGCACGATCACCTTCCACCTGGACATGCCGAGCGCCAGCCCCGCCTCCCGCAGCGAGTCGGGCACCAGGTTGAGCATCTCCTCGGTGGAGCGGGTGACGATCGGCAGCATGATCAGCCCGAGCGCGATCCCGCCGGCCAGCGCCGAGAAGCTGCCCATGGCGATCACCACCAGCCCGTAGACCACCAGGCCGGTGACCAGGGTCGGCACCCCGGTGAGCACGTCGGAGAAGAAGCGGACCGCGCGGCCGAGCCGCCCGCGCGCGTACTCGCTCAGGTAGATCGCGGTCAGCACCCCCCAGGGGATGCCGACCAGTGAGGCGATCAGCAGCAGGATGAGCGTACCGACGATGGCGTGGCCGAAGCCGCCGCCGCCCTCGGTGACCGGCGCCGGCGCGGCCGTCAACGCCGTCCACGACAGCGCGCCGATGCCCCGCTGGACCACGTACCACAAAAGCGACACCAGCGGGACCACCGCGATCACCACGCACAGGCCCATCAGGCCGACCATGACCGTGTTGACCACGTGGCGGCGGCG
>DASQWY010000200.1:0-3019 GCA_035640005.1 Actinomycetes bacterium | reverse complement strand
GCCGGGCATCGACGCGCTCACCGGCGCGGGCGTGTACTACGGCGCGGCCAGGTCCGAGGCCGCATACTACAAGGGCGAAGACGTGTACATCGTCGGCGGGGCCAACTCCGCTGGGCAGGCCGCCCTGCACCTGGCCAGGTTCGCCGCCCGCGTCACCTTGCTGGTGCGCGGGGACTCGCTGGGCGCTGGCATGTCCGACTACCTCGTCACGCAGCTGCGGGCGACCCCCAACGTCGAGGTCCGCCTGGATACCCGGGTGGTGGACGGCCACGGGGAAGCCCGCCTGGAGGCCCTGACGGTCGAGGATCTCCGCACCGGCCAGCGGGAACGGGTCAAGGCCACCGCCGTCTTCGTGCTGATCGGTGCCGAGCCGCGCACGGCCTGGCTTCGCGAGGTCCTGCAGCTGGACGAGCGTGGGTTCGTCCTGACCGGCCGCGACCTCCGCGAGCCGGCGTGGCCGCTGCGGCGCGCCCCGTTGCCGTTCGAGACCAGCCTGCCGGGGGTGTTCGCGGCCGGGGACGTGCGCTACGGCTCGGTCAAGCGCGTGGCCGGCGCCGCCGGGGAGGGCGCGGTGACCGTCGGCTCCATCCACCAGTACCTGCTCCAACAAGGCGCAGGCGCCGGAGACGGGTGACCGACAGCGATGCGTGGCAAGCCAGCATGCTTGCCCGAGGCGTGGCGCAGTCGTGGGCCGCGGTCATTGAAGGTCACCAGGCGCTGCTACCGCCCACGGAACGTGGGCTGCCAGCTCTGCGGGAATTGCCCTCTTGTGGCGTTCCGAGATCGGTGCTACGACGCCAACGGCAGGTGCCTTGGCCGAGTGCCGAGGGAAACGCCTCGGACCTCGACCCGAGCCTACGCAAAGGGAGGGCCGGACATGGGCGAGGCGATCGGACAACCTGGCGGGGCGGCGCTGCCCCGCCCCATGACCACCGGCGAGATCCTCAGCACGGCCTTCCAACTCTACCGGCGCCACTGGCGCACCCTGCTGGCCATCGCCGCCGTGGTGGTCGTCCCCCTCACGCTGCTGCAGTACTTCCTCGGCGACCAGCTGCGCCTGCACGGCCAGACCGCCAGCAACGGGACCACGATGGCGACCCCGTCGTGGCGGGTCGGGGTGGCCGGGCTGGTGACGGCGCTGGCCGGGCTGCTGATGTACCTGGTCCTGACCGGGGCGATCACCCGGGCGGTGGCGGCTGAGGCGGCCGGCCAGGACCCCGGGGTGGAGCAGAGCTACCGGTTCGGCTTCCACCGGCTCGGGCCGGTGCTGCTGGTCAGCATCCTGGTCGGGCTGGCCGTCGTGGGCGGGCTCATCCTGCTGGTCATCCCGGGCATCTGGATCGGCATCCGGCTGGCAGTCAGTACCCAGGCGCTGGTGGTGGAGGGCCGGCGGCCGACCGAGGCGATGGGTCGGTCGTGGAACCTGGTCGGTGGGCACTGGTGGCACGCGTTCGGCACGCTGCTGCTGGCCGGGCTGCTGACCTTCGTGGTGAACGCGCTGATCACCACGCCGTTCAACGCCACCAACTGGTTCGGCCAGGCGGTGGCGGCCGCGGTGGCGACGGTGATCACCCTGCCCTACAGCACGCTGATCGGCGTGCTGCTCTACCTGGACCTGCGGGCCCGCAAGGAGACCCTGACCCTGGAGACCCTGCGGGCTGACCTGCAGGGGTCCGCTGCCTGACCCACAAGGGACAGCGCCCGGACCAGGGGTTGGTTTGCCGCATACCTTCGCCCTCGACGGTTGGCAGTCACCTGGGGAAATGGCGATCCGCACGGCGCTTCCCCCTCGTGTGGACAGCGTCTTGAGGCGCGTAGCTCATCGGCCGCCTACCGACCTGCCGTCCATGTCCTCGGCGCCGAGCAGCGGTAGCCACTCCGGTTGTATTGCTGGGGGTGGCTGCACGAGCCGGAGGACGGTGGCCAGGACCTGGTCGAGGGGAGCGTTGGTGTCCACCTCAAGCCCAGCGCCAGCTCGCAGCAGCGGCTCGACCGTTTGCTGCAGGGCAAGGACCCGAGCGACCTCAGCGGGGTGCTTGCCGTAGGGATTGGTCGTCCTGTTGGCCAACCGCGCAACGAGCACCGCGGCGGGGGCGGTCAGCAGCACGATGTGGTCAAACTGCGGGTAGAACCTCCCCTGATTCGGCGAGCAGCCGCTCAGGAACAGTACCTCGGCGTCGTCGGTGGACAGCAGCTGTTGGATGCGGTCTTCTCGCCACACCCAGTCTTGCCCGGGACCCGGGCCGGTCGGCTCGTCCAGGGGGACGGCCACCCATTCGGACAGCCAGTGGTCGTCGGTGTCGACGGCCTTGTAGCCACGTGCGGCCAACTCGTTGATCACCGTCGACTTCCCGGTTCCTGACATCCCGGTGAGCAGCACCCGCTTCATCGCCACAACATAGCGTCGGGTGGAGCCGGCAGCTCGACCGAACAGGCCCGTGACGCTCTGCCTTGGTTCCGTCACCTCCACGCGACCCCGCCGCCACTTGACGGCACATAAGAGCCTCGTCACCACCCGCCCGGCGCGCAGCTCCCCGTGAGTCACCACCGACCGTGAACATCCGCGGCTGGTAGCCGCGTGGATCGCAGCCGTGGTACTGCTCAGTGGTACTGCTCAGCAGTCCGCGCTGAGGTCAGGAGGCTCGCGTGTCCAGAAGCCCCGTGCCGCCACCACCTGCCGGCGCCGCTGCGCCGTCGACGGGCCACGCCACGTCGGATGCAAGTCAACAGGGAGCAGACGGCGCACCACCCAGTGTCCGGGCGCAGCTGCTGGCGACCGAGCACTGGAGCCTGCTCGCCACCCGGAGCATGGCAGAAAGCGAGCTGCTGAGCCGGATCACCACCTTCCTGATGCTGGTGTCGGCCAGCATCGTCGGCTTGGCGCTGATCGGGCAGGCCACCCGGTTCGGGGGACGGTTCCTCACCTTCGCGCTGGTGCTGCTGGGCATGGTGGTCATGATCGGCACCCTGACCCAGATCCGGGTGGTCAACGCCAGCAACGAGGACCTTGCCCACGTGA
>DASQWY010000199.1:0-2277 GCA_035640005.1 Actinomycetes bacterium | reverse complement strand
GTTCACAATGGTCGGCACGGTCGACCCCGGCCTGTCCGGCCGGTTCCGCGGCGCGGCCGTGGCCGCGCTGCCGACCGCGGACCTCCAGCGGCTCCTCGGCGACCCCGGCTACGACCGCATCGACCTGGTCGCGCGGCCCGGCACCAGCCCAGAGGCGCTCGTCCGCCAGGCCGGCGACGCCCTCGGCGGCGGGGTGCGGGCCCTGACCGCCGCGGAGCTCGCCGACCGGGCGGTCCGCTCGGTCGCGGAGGAGCTGGTGGCGGTGGGCACGCTGCTCGGCCTGTTCGCGCTGGTCGCCGTCAGTGTCGCCGGGTTCGTGATCCACAACACCTTCACCATCCTGGTCGCCCAGCGGGCCAGGCAGCTCGCGCTGCTGCGCTGCCTCGGCGCCGGCCGCGCCCAGGTGTTCCGGGCCGTCGTCGCGGAGGCGGCGGCGCTCGGGCTGGCCGCGTCGCTCGCCGGCGTCGGCGCCGGGCTGGCGGTCGCGGTGGGGCTGCGGGCGCTGCTGGAGGGGCTGGACCAGCCCCTCGGCACGTTCCCCCCGTTCCGGCTCGGCGGCAGCGCGGCCGCGGCCGGGCTGGCGACCGGGGTGCTGGTCACGGTCGTGGCCGCGGTCCTGCCGGCCCGCCGGGCGACCATGGTCGCGCCGCTGGCGGCGTTCCGGGACGAGACGCTGGCCCCGGCCGCGGTCGCCGGGCACCTCCGGCTGGCCGCCGATGGCGTGCTGCTCGCCGCCGGCGGCGTGCTGCTGTGGCTGGCGCGCTCCACGAGCGACACGGCCGTGCTTGTCGCCGGGGGCGCGCTCACCTTCTGCGGGATCGTCGCGCTCGCGCCGGCGCTGGTCGGCCCGGTCGCCAGGGCGCTCGGGCTGGTGGTCGGCGCCGGCAGCGGGGTGCCCGGCCGGCTGGCGGTGGGCAACGCGGTGCGCAACCCACGCCGGGCGGCGGCCACCACCGCGGCGCTGATGATCGGCGTGACCCTGCTGGCGGCGTTCACGACCGGAGCGAGCAGCCTGGAGGCGACCACGGTGCGGCAGCTCCGGGCCCAGTTCCCGGTGGAGTACGTGGTGACCCCGCTGTTCGAGGCGGTCCCCCCGCCGGTGGTGTCCGCGCTGGCCGCCGACCGGCGCCTGGACGTGGTCGCGCCGCACCGGGTCGCGGCGCGGCGGCTGGACGGCGACACGGTCACCGTCGCCGGCGCCGGCGACGGGTACCTGGACGCGGCGGCGCGGGGCGCGCTCACCGAGCCGGTGACCGCCGGCAGCCTGGACCGCCTGGAGGCCGGCACGGTCGCGGTCAGCGCCGAGCTGGCCGCCGAGCGGGGCCTGGCCCCGGGCGGGACCCTCCGGCTGGCGCCGCCGACGGTGGAACGCCCGGTCAGCCTGACCGTGGTGGCGGTCCTCGGCGGGGACGGCCGGTCGCTGCTGCTGTCGCTGGACGACCACCGGCGGCTGGTGCCAGGCGCCGACGAGCGCGTCCTGGTATCGGCCGCCGACGGGGTCAGCGCCGCCGCGGGCCGGGAGGCGGTCATGGCCGCGACCGCCGGCTACGCCGAGGTCCGCGTGGCCGACTTCGCGTCCTACGTGGAGCAGCTCACCAGCGAGGTCGACCAGCTCGTCGCCATGGTGGGCGGGCTGCTCGGCCTGGCGATCCTGATCGCGCTGCTGGGCATCGCCACCACGCTGGGCCTGAGCGTGGTGGAGCGGGCGCGCGAGTCGGCGCTGCTGCGCGCCCTGGGGCTCACCAGGGGGCAGCTCAGGGGCATGCTCGCGATCGAGGCGGCCATCACCGCCCTGCTCGGCGCCGTGCTCGGCCTGGTGCTCGGGCTGGTGTTCGCGTGGGTGGCGCTGGGCACGCTCGCCGTCCAGAGCGGGCTCGGGGACGGAGCGGTATTCAGCGTCCCGTGGGCCGAGCTCGGCACCGGGGTCGCCGCCGCGGCCCTGGTCGGCCTGCTCGCCTCGGTCGTCCCCGGCCGGCAGGCGGCACGGGTCGAGGTCGCCGCGGCCCTGACCGCAGCCGGTTGACGGCTGCACCGCGGCCGCGACGGCCGGGTCAGTAGGGTCGATGAGGTCGCGAAACGCGTCCTCGTCTCCCGCGCGGGCGCGGGAGAGCGTACGCTCGGTCACGACTGCATCCTCGCAAAGCCTGTTCCTCTTGCGCTCCTCATTAGATAGTGACCATCCGCGCGAGAGAGAAATCGCGGGTTCCTTCCGGACCCGGTGGTGCCTTAAGCACACAGATCAAGACCGAATGTAACGAGTACCTAAGGAGGACACGC
>DASQWY010000198.1:0-3948 GCA_035640005.1 Actinomycetes bacterium | reverse complement strand
CCCGCCGCCGGCCGCCCCGTCCGGTGGACGCCACCGGCCGCCGCGTCGACCCGCGCGGCGCCGCCCTGTGGCTGGCCGTGTTCCTCGGCTTCTGCCTCTGGGAGCTGGTCACCTTCCTGCAGCAGCCCTCGCCCACGGTGGCGTCCTGGGACCACCCGACGCTGAGCACGCTGGCCGACCCGGTGCTCGCCTCCCACCCGGCCCGCTCGCTCGCCCTGCTCGCCTGGCTGGCCCTCGGCCGGGCGCTGCTGCGCCGATGAGCAGCCGCACCATCACCATCGCCGTGTTCGCGGCGCTGACCGTCGCCGCCGTCGCCCTGCACCTGCTGGCCCGCCGGCCCAGCTCCCGGGTGCCGCGCCTCGGCGACCTTATAGGCGTGCTGGTCGAGACCCGCCGCGGCCGGGTCGGCCTGGTGCTGGTCTGGTGGTGGCTCGGCTGGCATTTTTTCGCGCGGTGAGGCCGGAGGTCCGGCGAGGCCGGGAGATCCGGCGCGGCCGGTACCACCTCGCGAAGCGCGGGGGGTTCGGGGGGCGCAGCGAAGCGGAGCCCCCCGATGAACAAAGGACCGCCCTGGCCCCTTACCCACGTCATCCAGATGCCTCACCCAGATACTCGTGCACCAGCTGCACCGCGATCGCGCCCGCGCCCACCGCCGAGGCGACCCGCTTCACCGAGCGGTGGCGGACGTCGCCGGCGGCGAAGACCCCCGGCAGGCTGGTCTCCAGCGGCAGCGGCGGGCGGTCCAGCGGCCAGCCGGCCGGCGGGCGGCCGTCCCGCAGCAGGTCGCGGCCGGCCAGCAGGTAGCCGCCCTCGTCCCGCTCCACGCGGTCGCCGAGCCATTCCGTGCGCGGCTCGGCGCCGATGAGCACGAACAGGGCCGCCGCCGGCAGCGTCTCGGTCGCCCCGCCGGCGCGGTCGCGCAGGGCGACGGCGCGCAGGCGCCCGCGCCCCTGCCCGCCGACCACCTCGGTGTGCAGGCGCACGGTGACGTTCGGGGTCGCCCGGATCCCCTGCACCAGGTAGTCCGACATGTGCACCAGGCGGTCCTCGATCGCCACGATCGTCACCGAGGCGGCGTACCTGGCCAGGTGGAGGGCGGCCTGGCCGGCCGAGTTGCCGGCGCCGACCACGACCACGTCCTCGCCCCGCATGGCCCGGGCCTCGGCGCCCGCGGCGCCGTAGAAGACCCCGGCGCCGGTCAGCTCCTCCAGCCCGGGGGCGGCCAGGCGCCGCCAGGCCACCCCGGTCGCCACGATCACCGCCCTGGCCGCCACCTCGCCGCCGCCCGACAGCCGCAGCACCCGGTCGCGCCCGCGGGTCTCCAGCCCGGTCGCCGCCTGGGCGATCACGAAGTCCGCGCCAAACAGCCAGGCCTGCTCGAAGGCCCGCTGGGTCAGCTCCTCGCCGCTGACGCCGCGCGGGAACCCCAGGTAGTTGCGGATCGACGAGCTGCTCCCCGCCTGCCCGCCCGGCACGGCCGGCTCCAGCACCAGGGTCAGCAGCCCCTCGGAGGCCGCGTACACGGCCGCGGCCAGCCCGGCCGGGCCGGCGCCGACGACCACCAGGTCGCGGACGCCGCCGGTCGGCCGGGTCCGCATGCCCAGCGCCTCCGCCAGCTCGGCGTGGGAGGGCTGCACCAGCGCCCGGCCGGTCTGGAACACCAGCACCGGCAGGCGCGAGCCGTCCTCGCCGACCCGCTCGAGCAGCTCGCGGCCGCGCTCGGAGTCGGACGCGTGGAACGCGTAGGGGATGCCGACCCGCGACAGCGTGTCCCGCAGCTCGTGGGAGCGGGCCTGGAAGCGCGGCCCGACGATGCGGACGGCGGGCGCCGCCGCGTCACGCGTCCTGTCCCACGCGGCCAGGAACTCGGCGACCGTCGGGTACAGGTACTGCTCCAGCGGCACCCAGGGCCTGTACAGCAGGAAGTCGATCTGGCCGAGCGTCAGCGCCCGCACGATCGGCTCACCGGCGGTCCACCGGCCGCGCCGCTCCAGCAGCACGCGCTTGGCCCCCGGGTGTAGCTCGTGCGCCCTGACCAGGAAGTCGATCCCGTCCATGCCCGCCAGCTGGCGGGCGGCGACCACCAGGGCGACCTCCTCGGAGCGGACTGCCAGCCGCTCGAGCGCGGCCAGCCCGGCCGGCGCGGAGCGTTCGGCCACGATGCGGTAGTCGCCGGCGAGGCGCCGGCCGAGGTCGGCGGCGAGCGCGTCCAGCACCGACGGCTCGTCGTCGACCAGGAACAGGACGGGCGCGACCATGTCAGGCCGGCGGCAGGGCGCTCCGGTCGCAGTCGTCCGGGCCCTGGGGCGGGAGGGTCGTCGCCGGCGTCCGGCTGGAGGCGGTCGGCGGGTGGGTGGTGGCGGTGGCGGCCTGCTTGTGGAACAGCAGCTTGCGCACGGTGGCGCGGATCTTCGCCACGTCGGGGATCGGGTAGCCGCCCGCGTAGCCGGTGACGTAGCCGGGCGGCGTGAAGCCGATGGTGGTGGTGCGGGCCTGCCGGCCGCTGGCCGCGCCCAGCACGGCGGGCAGCCGGCCGATCGGGATGTCGGTGGTCACGCTCCGCTTCAGCACCGGCACCAGCCGCGGGAACGCCCGCAGCAGGTCGGCCGTGCTGGTCTGGGCGGCCAGCGCCGACAGCAGGCAGCGCTGCCGGCGCATGCGGTCGTAGTCGCTGGTCTGTTTGCGCTGCCGCGCGTAGGCCAGGGCGACCAGGCCGCTGAGGTGGTGGCGGCCGGGCTGCAGGGTGAAGGCCGGGCCGCCGTTCTGCTGCAGCCGGTCGACCTCCACCCTGGTGGGGTTGGTGACGTTCACGGTGACCCCGCCGAGCGCGTTGATGACGTCGACGAAGCCCTTCAGGTCGACCAGGGCGTAGTGGTCGATGCGGATGCCCAGCAGCTCCTCGGCCGCGCCGCGCACGGCCAGGATGCCGGGGTGCCGCACGCCGGGCGACAGGTCGGGCCGCTCGAACTCGGTGAACGCGTACAGCTCGTTGAGGGGCCGCGGGAAGGACTGCCCGTACACCTGGCGTGCCGGCCCGGGCGGCAGCGGCACCCGGACCAGGTTGCGCGGCAGCCCGAACAGGGTCGCGCGGCCGCTGGCCGGCTCGACGCTGGCCACGATCATCGTGTCGGTGCGCAGGCCGGTCCTGCCGAGGCCGGCGTCGCCGCCGAGCAGCAGCACGGTGATGCGGCCGGGCACGGCGACCTGGTGGCTGCTGTGCACGCCTTCGAGCCCAGCCGAGCCGTTGCCGCCGAACACCGAGGTCAGCAGGTCGTAGGCCTGCACGTCGTAGAAGGCCGCCACCGAGTGGGGCACGGCGGTGAACAGCACCAGCCCGGCCATGCCGGCGAGCACGCCGCGCCGCGCACGGCCGGGCGCGCCGGCCGCCAGGTGGCCGGCGTCGACCACGCAGAAGACGCGGAACCCGAGCAGCACGGCGTCGACCGCCAGCAGCACCAGCAGCCAGGACGGCCGCGTCAGGACGCCGGTGAGGACGTCGCGGCCGCGGCGCCACAGCAGCAGCCCGCCGGCCACCACCGCCAGCGCGGCGGCCGCCATCGCCAGCCCGCGCCGGGAACGGCCGAGGTACAGCTGGCCCGCGCCCGGGACCACGCTGGAGAGCAGGGCGGCGAGCAGCGGCCGCCCGTGCGCCGGCGGATATGCCCTCCGCTGCACCCGCGCCCATCCTGAAGGAGACAGGGAGCCCAGCTCCCTGGACAAACCGGTGCGCCTAGTAGAACACGCCGAGCCGGGCGGCGTTGCGCAAGGCCGCAGCGCGGCGCCGGCTCAGACCTCCGGCTCGGCCGGCTCGATGGTGGCGGTGGCCAGGCTGCCGCGGCCGGCGAGCCTGGTGAGCGTGAACTGCCCGCCCAGCTCCTCCTCGACCAGCCCGCGGACCAGGCGCAGCCCCAGGCCGCGGCCCTCGCGGGCGGTGGGCGGGATCGGCGG
>DASQWY010000197.1:0-3009 GCA_035640005.1 Actinomycetes bacterium | reverse complement strand
TCAAGGCTCCCTGTCGATCGAGCCGATGGCCAAGCCGACGTAGGTCAGGAGCCGTGTCGGTGGTTACCTCCATCGCCTCGACGGAAGATGTCCCGAGTTCCGTGGAACTTCGGTGGCGGCCCCGATGATCATCAGGCCGCTTGCACCTGCTCCTGATCCTCGCATGGACCGGTGACAGTCCTGGCGACCTCGGCCTCCAGGGCGGCGCGCAGGGCCGGCAGGTGCAGGCAGCCGTTGACGCGGCGGAACTGCTTGCCGGCCTTGACCATCCCCGCCGCGCACCAGCGCAGCGCCATCTGCCCGTCCTGCCAGCGCTCGGGCGTTGCCGGCATGCTCACGGCAGATCTCGATCATCGACTCGATCGGATTGGTGGAGTGCAGCGTGCGGGCCAGGGTCGCCGGCACCCCCAGCCGCAGCACCGTCAGCGTCTCGGCCATCCCTCGCGCAAGGACGCGGCGGCGCCGGGGTGGGTCTTGTCCAGCTCGCGGGCCAGCGCCTCCAGTTGGGCCTGGGAGTCCAGGGCGGAGGCGGCGTGCCAGGCGGTGCGCATGCGACGCTCGACCGGCCCTTGCAGCCGCTGGGGCAGCTTGTCGCGGACGTTTCTGATCTTGTGCTGCTGACACTGGCGATGACCGGGTGGTCGAAGACGTCGGTGATCGCGCGGCGTAGCGCCTTGGCACCGTCGATGACGCACAGGATCGGCCGTGTCACGTCCAGGCCACGCTCGCGCAGGCCGACCAGCAGGTCGCGGGCCAGGGTGGCGTTCTCGGTGGAACCCTCCACCAGCGCCAGCGGGTGCTTGGTCCCGCCCAGGTCGATGCCCAAGGCGACCACGCAGGTGTGCTCGCCGAAGTGGACCCCGTCGATCAGCAGGCAGACCAGGTCCAGGTCGCTGAGGTCGGCGGCCAGCAGCTCGGCCAGCGCGGTGTGGGTCATGGCCACGAACCGGCGCGAGATCGCCGACCTCGAGGTGCCCGTGGCGGCCTGCTCGACCTGGGTGCCGACCGGCTCCAGCCCGACCGGGTAGCGGCGCGTCGACAGCCCGCCCAGCATCCGCTCCAGCGCCAGCCGGCCCAGGATCTCGGTGCTTGAGAACAGCTCGTAGGCGGCCACCGGCAGCTCACCGGAGCCGTCGGCGGCCCACACCCGGGGCCGCTGGACGCCTACCCGGCGGCCGCCGAGGTCACCCAGCCCTGCTCGTGGCCGTGGCGGACCGCGGCCCGGTCGGGGTTGTGCTTGCCCTTGGGACCGGCCAACGCCGTGACCGACTCCTCCATCATCGTGCCCAGCACCTGCAGCCCGGCACCCACGGCCAGCGCCAGCAGGCCCTCCTTGGCCGAGTGGGCGATCTCGGCCAGCGCCACCGAGACCTCGGCTGGGATGGTCAGCCCAAGCGTGCTCGCCTCGGCGTCCCGGGTCTGGTACTGCTTGCCCATGGCGGTCCCCTTTCCTTGTGGTGTTCTTGGCGGATCACCCGAGACCTACCAGAAGGCAGGGCTCAGGTGGGGGACCGCCACCTCAAGTTCTACGAGCTACGGGACAACCTCTCCTGGCGGCTCCTGCGGGCGACCGCGCTAGTGGCTGCCGACGGCAGGAGGGCGGGGTGCTGGAGGAGGCGCGCGACAGCGAGGAGCTCATCGCGCGGGTCGCGGCCCTGGACATCGGCAAGGCCCAGCTGGTGTGCTGCGTGCGCGTGCCAAGCCCGGACCAGCCGGGCAAGCGGCTGCAGGAGGTCAAGACCTACCAGACGATGACCCGCTCGCTGCTGGTGCTGGCCGACCGGCTGCGCGAGTTGGGCGTGAGCCGGGTGGTGATGGAGGCGACGTCGGACTACTGGAAGCCGGTGTTCTACCTGCTGGAGGCGCACGGGTTCGAGGTCTGGCTGGTCAACGCCAAGGACGTCAAGCACCTGCCAGGGCGGCCCAAGACCGACAAGCTGGACGCGGTGTGGCTGTGCAAGGTCGCCGAGCGGCAGATGCTGCGGCCAAGCTTCGTCCCGCCACCTGAGATCCGGCGGCTGCGGGACCTGACCCGCTACCGCGCCGACCTGGTAGCGGTGCGGACCGCGGAGAAGCAGCGGGTGGAGAAGCTGCTGGAGGACGCCCAGATCAAGCTGAGCGTGGTAGCCAGTGACATCTTCGGGGTCTCCGGCCGCGACATGATGGCCGCGCTGATCGCCGGGGAGCGCGACCCCAAGGCGCTGGCGCAGCTGGCCCGCCGCCGCCTGCGCGCCAAGCTCAGCTTGCTGGAAGAGGCCTTCTATGGCCACTTCAGCGACCATCACGCCTTCCTGCTGGAAACCATGCTTGCGCGGATCGACCAGGCAACCGCCGACATCGTCGCGGTGGAGGCCAAGATCGAGGCCGAGATCGCCCCTTTTCAGGCGGCGGCCGACCGGCTGGATGAGATCACCGGGGTCGGCCGTGCCGCCGCGCAGGTGATCATCGCCGAGATCGGCGTGGACATGGGCCGCTTCGCCACCCCGGGCCAGCTGGTCTCCTGGGCCCGGTTCGCGCCGGGCATCAAGGAGTCAGCCGGCAAGCGCAAAGGCAAGGGCACGACCGGCCACGGCAACCCCTACCTGGCCCGCGTGCTCGGCGAGGCCGCCGCGGCCGCCGGCAAGACCAACACCTTCCTGGGCGAGCGCTACCGGCGCATCGCGCGGCGCCGCGGCACCAAAAAGGCCATGGTCGCGGTCGGCCGCTCCATCCTGATCATCATCTGGCACCTGCTGTCCGACCCCGACGCCCGCTTCCACGATCTGGGCCCCGACTTCTACGACACCCGCATCGACGCCGACCGCAAGAAGCGCAACCACATCCGCCAACTCGAAGCCCTCGGCTACACGGTCACCCTGCAGCCCGCCGCCTAACGCCGGCACCATCGACCGCTTGGACCCGGCTCCGCGACGCCGCGCCGGGTGCCGCCGCCTGCCTGCGCACCGTGGATTTTCGGATTAGGGGATTCGAGTCCCTCAACTCCACCACGCCATCTCGGGTGCGTTGTGC
>DASQWY010000196.1:0-3085 GCA_035640005.1 Actinomycetes bacterium | reverse complement strand
CGCATCCGCCGCTCGATCCGGTCCAGGTCGTCGGGATGGAACGAGCGCTCGGGCCGGAAGTCGTAGTAGAAGCCGTTCTCGATCGGCGGCCCGATGCCAAGCCGGGTGCCCGGGAACAGGTCCTGCACCGCCTGCGCCATGACGTGCGCGGTCGAGTGCCGGAGGACGGCGCGGCCGTCCGGCGAGTCCATCGGCACCGGCTCGACCTCGGCGTCCACCTCCGGAGCCCAGGCCAGGTCGCGCAGCTCGCCGGAACCGAGATCGCGGGCCACCACCGCGCCGGACGGCCCGTCCAGGGCCACCCCGGCCGCCCGCAGCGCCTGCTCGGCCGTCGTGCCGGCCGCCACCGGAACGGCGACGCGGTCGGCGGACGGTCGGTGCTGCGACACGGGGCTCTCCTCCGGTGATCGGACGGCTACGCCGCCCGATGCTATCGGCCGGCCCCGGCCGGCTGCTCCCGAGTTCCTGCCCGCGCGGGTGCCCTACTCGGCGTCCGGGGTCTGGCCGCGCACGTCGGCGTGCGCGGCCGGGATGCTGCCCAGCCGGCCGGCCTGGTAGTCCTCGAACGCCTGGATCAGCTCGGCCCTGCTGTTCATCACGAACGGCCCGTAGGCGGCCACCGGCTCCCGGATCGGCCGGCCGCCGAGGACGAGCACCTCCAGCGCCGGGGTGTGGCTGTCCTGCCGCCGCGCGGCGGTGAGGGTGACCGCGTCGCCGTCGCCGAAGACCGCCAACTGCCCGGTCCGGATCGGCTGGCCGGCCCGGCCCACGGTGCCAGCGCCGGCCAGCACGTAGGCCAGCGCGTTGAAGTCGGCGCGCCAGGGCAGCCGGAGCTGCGCCCCCGGGGCGAGGGTGGCGTGCAGCAGGGTGATCGGCGTGTAGGTGATCCCCGGGCCCTGGTGGCCGGCGACCTCGCCGGCGATCACCCGCAGCAGCGCTCCGCCGTCGGCGGAGCTGAGCAGCTTGACCGCGGCCCCGCGGATGTCCTGGTAGCGCGGCGGCGTCATCTTCAGCCTGGCCGGCAGGTTCACCCACAGCTGGAAGCCGTGGAACAGCCCGCCGCGCACCACCACCTCCTCCGGCGGCGCCTCGATGTGGAGGATGCCCCCGCCCGCCGTCATCCACTGCGTGTCGCCGTCGGTGATCAGCCCGCCGCCACCGTTGGAGTCCTGGTGCCGGAAGATCCCGTCGATCATGTAGGTGACGGTCTCGAACCCGCGGTGCGGGTGCCACGGGGTCCCCTTGGGCTCGCCCGGGGCGTAATCCACCTCGCCCATCTGGTCCATGTGCACGAACGGGTCGAGGGTGGCCAGGTCGACGCCCCAGAACGCGCGGCGCACGGGGAAGCCCTCGCCCTCCAGACCGCTGGGGGCGGTGGTGACCGAGACCACGGGGCGGTCTGCCACGGTGGGGTCCACGGTGCGGATACGGGGCAGGACCATGGTGTCGGCGCTGATGGCTGGCATGATCGCTCCTCGGGTTGGGCCTGGCTGAGTCCTCGTCCGCCCACTGCAAGGATACTTGCAGGTACAACATTCCGGTGGCCGTGGAGTTGTCGAGCACCTGCACTGTCTGGGTTGTTCACGCGCGACGTGCCTGGCGGTCCGGTTCGGGGAGCGTCCCGCGGGCCTGCTTGAGGCCGAACAGGAACCGGGTGAGCGGGCTGCGGCGGACGCCGAGGTCATACAGCAGCAGCGTCGCCGCCAGGGACACCAGAGCGATCGCGCAGTACTGGGCCTCGCCGCCGATCGGCCAGGCCAGCACGAAGTAGGCGACCACCACGATGACCGTCTCGTGCAGCACGTAGAACGGCAGCACGGCGTCGTTGGCGTAGGCGCCCAGGCGGCGCAGCCGGCCCACCTGGCCAGCGCGGTCGGGAGGAGGCTGCGCCGGCGAGCTTCGGCGCGGCTGGAGCTGGCTGCGTGCCAGGCCCACCAGGGCGACCACCCACAGCCAGCCGTCGACGCTCTTGAGCAGCCGGAACGCCATGCTGAGCGGATCCATGCCGGTGAAGGGCTCGGCGCCAGCCTCCGCGGCCCCATAGGCAGCGCCGGTGGCCAGGAACAGCAGCAGCCCGCCGGTCGCGGCGCGCCGCCAGTGCCGCTGGAGTGCCTCGCCGATCCTCGGGTCGGCGGCGGCCAGGAATCCGTAGACCAGGAACAGCGCGTAGCTGCCGTGGTTCCAGCCGCCGTGACCGGTGTCGCTGCCCAGCGCAACCTCCACCACCGCCAGCGGCAGCGCCGGCAGCAGCAGGCCGCCGGGTCGGGCCAGCAGCCCGGCCGGCCACTCCAGCGGCCGCGTGCGCGCTGGCCGGCGTAGCCACGCGAAGCCGGCAGCAGCACCAGCGAGAACCCCAGCAGGCAGACCAGGAACCACAGGTGGCCGGTCTCGAACACCCCGCCGGGGGCCGCGGTGAGCACGAAGGGGAAATCCAGGGCGAGCCGCACGTCCCAGAACCGGGCGTAGAAGTCGGCGTAGGAGCCGGGGTCGCCAGCGCGGCGCAGTCCCAGCCATACCTGCAGCGGCACCAGGGTGAGCAGCCCGACCAGCAGCGGCACCCCCAGCCGCCGCAGCCGCTCCCGCGCGAACGCGGCCGGGCTGCGGGACCTCAGCGAGTACCAGATCCCCATCCCCGAGATCAGGAACAGCAGCAGCATGCCCCAGGTGGCCCCGAAGCCCAGGAACACGGTCGCGACCAGGTTCTCCGTGGTGGCCTTGATCGGGAACTCGCCGGCGCCGAAGATCACCGCGGTGTGGAAGAACACCAGCCCGACGACCACCAGCGCCCGCAGCAGGTCCAGCTCGCCGCGGCGGGCCGGCGGCCGGCTAGGGCAGGAGGGGCTCCACCAGCCGGTAGCAGCCGACGAGGTAGGCAAGGTTGATCACCACCCTGACCGGTGCCGGCAGGCGCGACAGATCCATGTGCAGCGCCTCACCCGTCACCGCGACGGCTCCATAGACCATGAACCACACGGTCACGAACGGGTTGATCCGATGGCTCAGGAGCACGGCGAGCAGGTTGTGGGCGAGCCCGCTGGCGGTGAACGTCGCCATCAGCGCCAGCGGGCGCGGCAGCACCCGCCGC
>DASQWY010000195.1:0-4001 GCA_035640005.1 Actinomycetes bacterium | reverse complement strand
GCGGACGAGGCGCGCCAGGCGGCCGACACCGCCAAGACCCGCTCGCAGCGGGCCTCGCGGCGCGCCCGCGACACGCTGGAGGAGGCCGTCGAGGCCGAGAGCCTGGCCGCCACCGCGCAGGAGGCGCTGGAGCGCGCCGAGCGCAGGATCCGCGAGCTCGAGTCCGCCGACTGACGGCGGCCGGCGGTCAGGCGGCCGGCGCCGGGGCCGGCTCGGTGTGGGTCCGCCCGTACAGGGTGGTGCGCTGCTCCAGGCGGCGGCCGAGCGGCTCGACGATCGCCCGGAACTCGGCCTCCTCCATGAGCTGGCCGTGGGCGGCCCCGGCGGCGCGGCTGATGTTCTCGTCCATCAGGGTGCCGCCGAGGTCGTTGACGCCGGCGAGCAGGGCCTGGCGGGCGCCGTCGGCGCCCATCTTGACCCACGACACCTGGACGTTGTCGATCAGTCCGTCGTAGACGATGCGGGCGACGGCATGGACCAGCAGCGTCTCGCGGAAGGTCGGGCCGGGGCGCGCCTGGCGCTTGCGGTAGATCGGCGCCGCCATGTGCACGAACGGCAGCGGCACGAACTCGGTGAAGCCGCCGGTCTCGGCCTGCAGCGCGCGGGTGCGCAGCAGGTGCCTGGCCCAGTGCCTGGGCGACTCGACGTGCCCGAACATGATGGTGATGTTGGAGCGCAGCCCGACCGAGTGGGCGACCCGGTGAACCTCCAGCCACTCGTCGGTCGACACCTTGTCCGGGCAGATCACCGCCCGAACCTGGTCGTCGAGGATCTCCGCGGCGGTGCCCGGCAGGCTGGCAAGGCCGGCCGCCTTGAGCCGCAGCAGGTAGTCGCGCAGCGGTTCGCCGAGCCGGCGGGCCCCTTCGTGGACCTCGAGGGCAGTGAAGCCGTGGATGTGCATGCCCGGCACGGCCTCGTGCACCGCCCTGGCAACGTGGACGTAGTAGTCGCCGTCGAAGCTCGGGTGGATGCCGCCCTGCAGGGTGACCTCGGTGGCGCCGCGGGCGGCCGCCTCCACCACCCGGCCGGCGATCTCGTCCAGGCCGAGCAGGTAGGGGGCGCCCCGCAGGTTCAGGCTGAGCGGCCCCTTGGAGAAGGCGCAGAAGCGGCAGCGGAAGGTGCAGACGTTGGTGTAGTTGATGTTGCGGTTGCGGACGAAGGTGACCACGTCGCCGACGGCGCGACGGCGCAGCTCGTCGGCGGCCTCGGCGACCGCGCGGACCTCCGGCCCGCGGGCGGAGAACAGCGCGGCGATCTCCTCCTCGCCGAGCGCCTGGCCGGCGGCGACCCCGGCCAGCACCTCGCCGACCCGGCCGCCGGCCCGCGGGGCGCCGAAGCGGCCCGGGTCGATCAGCACCGGCGGCGGCTCCAGGTCCCCGGCCGCCCAGCGGTCGTCGCGGCCGAGCCCCTCGGCGTCCGAGCGGTCCAGCACCGGGAAGCGCATGGCCTCGTCCAGCCAGCGGTCCGGGTCGGCGGCGAACTCCGGGTAGACGGCCAGCCGCGGCGCGAGCGTCCTGCCCGCCGCCTCGGTGACCGCCCGCAGCCGTTCCAGCGCCGGCCAGGGCCGCTCCGGGTTGACGTGGTCGGCGGTGACCGGGCTGACCCCACCCCAGTCGTCGATGCCGGCCTCCAGCAGCACGCCGAAGTCCTCGGTCAGGTTCGGCGGCGCCTGCAGGTGGATGGACGGGTCGAGCAGCACCCGGGCGGCCGCGATCGTCCACAGGTAGTCGTCCAGGGCGGGCGCCGGGGCGGCGGCCATCGCCGTGCCCGGCTTGGGGCGGAAGTTCTGGACGATGACCTCCTGGACGTGGCCGCCGCGGCGGTGCGCGGCCTGGATCGCCAGCAGCGCCTCCAGCCGCTCGGCCCGGGTCTCGCCGATGCCGACCAGGATGCCGGTGGTGAACGGGATGCGGAGCTCGCCGGCCGCCTCCAGGGTGGCCAGCCGCCGGGCGGGCAGCTTGGTCTCGCAGCGGGCGTGCGGGCCGCCCGGCTCGTGCAGCCTCGTGGACAGCGACTCGAGCATCATCCCCTGGCTGGCGCTGACCGGGCGCAGCCGGGCCAGCTCCTCGCGGGACAGGGCGCCGGCGTTGGCGTGCGGCAGCAGGCCGGTCTCCTCCACCACCAGCCGGCAGGCGGCGGCCAGGTAGTCGACGGTCGAGTCGTGGCCAAGCGCGGCCAGCGCCTCCCTGGCCACCGGGTAGCGGTCCTCGGGCCGCTCGCCGAGGGTGAACAGCGCCTCGTGGCAGCCGGCGGCCGCCCCGGCGCGGGCGACCTCCAGCACCTGCTCGGGGGACAGGTAGGCGGCGGCGCCCAGGCGCGCGGGCGGTTTGGCGAAGGTGCAGTAGCCGCAGTGGTCGCGGCACAGCATCGTCAAGGGGATGAAGACCTTGGGCGAGTAGGTGACCCTGGCGCCGAAGTGCCGGTCGCGGATGCGACGGGCCTCGGTCATCAGCTCGTCGGTGGGGGTGGCCGGGGTGATCTCGATGGTCGTCATGACCGCCAGCCTCGACCCGCCACTTCAGAAAGTCAAGCGACCTGGAGCGAACCCTGGTGGTACCGTCCGGTCGTGCCGAAACCCTACCCGCTGCCAGGGCCGGTCGCCCGCTCGCTCGAGATCGTCGGCGACCGCTGGACGCTGCTGATCGTCCGCGAGCTGCTGGTCGCCGACCGCCGCTACGGGGAGCTGGAGCGGGCGCTGCCCGGCATCCCCTCCAACCTGCTGGCCGAGCGACTGCGGCTGCTGGAGGACGAGGGCCTGGTGGGGCGGGTGGCCGGGCCGCGGGTCTACCGGCTCAGCGGCAAGGGCCGCGACCTGGCGCCCGTGCTGGCCAGCCTGGCGGCGTGGGGCACCCGCCACTGCGGCGAGCCGGCCTCGGCGGAGGCCACCCACAGCGGCTGCGGCGGCCGGGTCCTGACCCGCTCGACCTGCAGCCGCTGCGGCCGCCCGGTGCCCGCCGACGACCTGGACCTCCACCCCCAGTGAGGGGTGGAGGTCCATTGGCGCCGCTACCGGTGCACCGGCTCGGCAGTCACTCGAAGCCGCCGTCGGGCACGCCATCGGCCACGCCGTTGCCGCCGGACTGGCCGCCCGTCTGGTCGGCTGGCGGCTGGTCGCCGGGCGGTGGCGGCGGCTGGTCGCCGGGCGGCGGGTTGGCCGGCGGCTGGTCGCCGGGTGGCGGCGAGGGCGGGCTGGACGGCTGGCCGGCGTAGCCGGCGGCGCCGCCGATCCCGCCGAAGGTCGCGCCGGAGGCCGCCCCGGCGGCCATACCGGCGGGCGAGCCGCCCGTGGAGTAGCCACCGGCCATCATCCCGGCCTGGGCGCCGGCCGCGATGCCGTTGGCGACCGCCGAGCTCAGCGAGGTGGCCTGCTGCCCCGCGGCGTAGCCGGCCGCGTAGCCCGCCGGCGCCCCGTAGGCCGCTCCCTTGGCCGCGTCGGTTGACGCCCCTGCCACCCCAGCCTCAGCCACGCCGGTGCTGGGCTCCGAGGACGCCGATTCGCCGCCGCCGTCGTCGCCCTCGGCGAGCGCGGCCGGCACCCTGGCGAACCCGACGGCCAGCGCCATCAGCAACGCCATGAGCGCCAGTAGTTGCCGGTACCTCATCGCACGATCACTTGTCCTTTCCCGTTCGGGGGGACGAGCCGGCACCTCACCCGCCCGCGGGCGGTGCGCGGGCCGGGAACGGGGGAGGTGGGTGGAGGCCCGCGTGGGTGGACGGCAAGGGTCGATCACCTCGCGGCGGCCAGGTGGCCACCCGACAGTGAGGGGGAGACCGGGGAGGCGGGGGAACCTCGCGCAGCAGCCTTCCCGACCGCCGGCGGGCTAATAGCAACAGACCTTCAACACTTAAGGGACGACCGGCTCGGCTAGGCTGCAGGCATGCGCGACCCGCGGCACATCGTGGCGATGGGCGGCGCGGCTTCCCCGCCCGCTACCTCGGCCGCGCCGCCTAGCGGGGCGACCTGCTAGCCGAGGGCGACCGGGGCGGCGCCCAGGGCGACC
>DASQWY010000194.1:0-3350 GCA_035640005.1 Actinomycetes bacterium | reverse complement strand
CGCCGCGCGGCTGGAGGCGGCCCCGCGCCTGCTCGGGCAGGCCAGGGCGCTGCTGGACGAGCCGTGCCCGGCGCTGTGGCGCGGCATGGCGGTGGTCGCCGCCCGCGGCGGCGCCGGCTTCCTGGGCGGGACGCTGCCGTCGCTGGCGGCGGGCACGCCGCTGGCCGGGCGGGTCGCCGAGGCCGCCGGCCCGGCCGCCGGGGCGCTGGAGGAGCTGGCCGGCTGGCTGGAGACCGAGCACGCCGCCCGCTTCCCCGACGACGCGCCGTTCGCGATCGGCGAGGCGGCGCTGGCGCGCCGGCTGCGCCAGGTGCACCGCCTGGACGTCTCCCCCGCCGAGCTGCTGGCCACCGGCGAGGCGCAGCTCGCCGAGCTGGAGGAGGCGCTGGCCGCGCAGGCGGCCCGGCTCGGCGGCGGCGACTGGGCATCGGTCCTGGAGCGGCTCAAGGACCGCCACCCGTCCGAGGCCGAGCTGGTGGCCGCCTACCAGCAGGAGCTGGAGCGGCTGGAGGCGTTCTGCATGGAGCGGGACCTGGTCACCGACCCGGGCGCCAAGGCCCGGGTGGAGCCGACCCCGGAGTACCTGCGCGGGCTGCTCGGCTACGCCGCCTACCTGCCGTCCGGGCCGTTCGACCACCACCAGCAGGGCTCCTTCTGGGTCACCCCGCCACCCGAGCCGGCGGGCCTGCGCGAGCACTTCCTGGCGGTGATCCCCGCGGTCGCCGCCCACGAGGGCTACCCGGGCCACCACCTGCAGATGACCAGCGTGAACCGGCTCGCCTCGGTGACCAGGCGCACGGTCCAGTCGGCGATGATGGTCGAGGGCTGGGGCCTGTACACCGAGGAGCTGATGCACGACGCCGGCTACTACGGCGACGCCGCCCGGCTTGCCCAGCTCAGCATGCGCAGCCTGCGGGCGCTGCGGATCGTGCTGGACGTGCGGCTGCAGGCGGAAGGGCTGTCCTACCAGGACGGGGTGGCGATGGCGGTCTCGGTCGGCCGGGTCACCGAGCCGACCGCGCGCAGCGAGGTCGCCCGCTACACGATGACGCCGACGCAGCCGTCCACCTACCTGCTCGGCTGCCTGGAGCTGGAACGGCTGCGGGCCGCCTCCCAGGCCCGCCTGGGCGGCGCCTTCCGCCTGCGCGAGTTCCACGACCGCGTGCTCGCCTACGGGCACATGCCCCCCACCCTGGTCGCCCGGGCGATCCAGGCCGCCGACCTGGAGCAGCGGAGGACGACGTGAGCGACGACGACCGCCTGGCCATCCTGCTGGCGCAGCTGGACTCCGCCTGGGGCCTGCTCGAGTCCCGCCTGGACGGGCTGACCGACGACGAGTACCTGTGGGAGCCGGTGCCGGGCTGCTGGAGCCTGCGCCGCCGCGGCGCCGGCCTGAGCGCCAGCCCGGAGGGGCGCGGCGAGTGGCTGCTGGACGGCGAGTCGCCGCCGCCGCACCCGCCGCCGGTGACCACCATCGCCTGGCGGCTGTGCCACATCGCCCTCGGCGAGCTGCTCCGCTACGACTGGACCTTCGGCCGCCACCGGCTGGAGGCCGGCGACGTCGAGTGGCCGGCCACGGCCAGGCAGGCGGTCGCGTTCCTGACCGCCGCCCACGGCCGCTGGCGCTCCGCGCTGGAGGGCGTCAGCACCAGCGAGCTGGACGAGGTCGGGCGCAGCCAGATGCCCTACGGCCTGGACCCGGAGGTCCGCTTCGCCGACCTGCTGGCGTGGACGAACCTGGAGCTCGTCCACCACGGCGCGGAGGTCGGCTGCCTCCGCGACCTGTACCGCGCCGGCCTGCGCTGAGCGCTCGTCAGCCGCGGCGCTGGCGCCTGGTCCAGGCGCGGTCCGGGTTCATGTAGTGCTGGGCGTCGCCGGCCCGCACGTCGCGGCGGTGCTCGCGGACCTCCTCCTCCCACATGCTGCCGCCGCCCCGCAGCCGGTGCCCGTGGCGCCGGCTGGCCCGGTCGACCAGGGCGGCCGCGACCAGGATGCCGCCCAGCGCGGCCACCATGACGAGCAGGAACGCCATCCGCACCCTCCACGCGAGGAGGCGACCACCTTCGGGTTGATTCTCCCATCGCGGGGCGGGCGCAACCAGGTTCGGCGGACGTAGGCTGGACGCGGCGGGCGCGCCGCGCGGCGCGCCAGGAGGCGAGCGGGAGGACGGCCATGGCGGGACGGCGGGTGGCCGAGCGCCAGATCATCAGGCTGGGCGGGGACGGCGCCCGCAGGTCCCGCGACCGGGTGGCGGTGGAGGAGCCGCTGGAGCTGCGGGTGGCGGGCCGCCCGGTGGGCGTCACCATGCGCACGCCAGGCAACGACGTGGAGCTGGCCATCGGCTACTGCCTGACCGAGCGGCTGGTGGCCGCCGCCGACCAGATCGCGGCGGTGCGCTACTGCGCCCCGGACGGCCAGCCGCAGGAGTACAACGTGCTCACCGTGGACCTGCGGCCCGGCGTGCCGCCGCCCGACCCGTCGCTGGACCGGCTGGCGGTCACCTCGTCCTCCTGCGGGGTGTGCGGCAAGGCGTCGATCGACGCGGTCACCCAGGCCTGCCCGTCGGTGGCGGGCGACCGGCTGGCGGTGCCCGCGGAGGTCCTGGCCGCCATCCCCGACCGGGTCCGCGTCGCCCAGCGGGTGTTCGAGCTGACCGGCGGCCTGCACGCCGCCGCCATCTGCGACCCGGACGGGCAGGTGCGCTGCGTGCGCGAGGACGTCGGCCGCCACAACGCGGTCGACAAGGCGGTCGGCTGGGCCGCCACCCAGCACCGGCTGCCGCTGGCCGGCAGCGTGCTGTTCGTCTCCGGCCGCTGCTCGTTCGAGGTGGCGCAGAAGGCGGCGGTGGCCGGCGTGCCGCTGGTCGCCGCGGTGAGCGCGCCGTCCAGCCTGGCGGTGGACCTGGCCGAGCAGACCGGCATCACCCTGGTGGGCTTCCTGCGCGGCGACACCATGAACGTCTACACCCACCCGGAGCGGGTGGCGCTCACCGCGCCGGTCTGAGCGGCCGCTCCGGCCGGCCGGCGACCGCGTCGTAGACCCGGCCGGCGGCGGCCGCTCCCAGCGCCGACCCGGCCGCCCCGCCCGCCACCGTCAGGGCCGGGCAGGCGAGCAGCCCGGCACCCTCGGTGACGGCGGCGTCCAGGCCGCAGGCGGCCACCCCGGCGCGGGCGCCCACGTCGCCGCCGACCGCGCCGCCGAGGGCGCGGGCGGCCGCCCTCGGCAGCGGGTCGCCCTCGGCCAGGGCGGCGGCCAGGCCGAGGGCCGGCCCCACCAGCGGCAACGCCGCGGCCACGCGGCCGTCGAGCAGGGGCCGCTCGGCCGCCGCCAGCGCCCGCGCGGCCGCCACC
>DASQWY010000193.1:0-2751 GCA_035640005.1 Actinomycetes bacterium | reverse complement strand
CACCGGTCGGCCTGGGCAGGGGTGCGCGGCCGGGGGGTGGTCCAGCAAAGCTGCTGCTTGTCGAAGCGGATGGTGTGCTCGACGGCGAAGCGGCGCTGGTAGGCGCGCCAGGCAAGCTCCAGGTCGGGCTGCTCGGCAAGGCCGGCCCACCACAGCCACCACTGTTGGGGTGGCCGCCGGTGGCCGGTGGTGGTGGCAGGGCGGTCGAGTTCCACCCGGAGCAGGCTGCCGCGCACGGTGGGCCACTGGCCGGGTTGGCGCTGGCGGGGGTGCACGCCGGTCCAGCAGGCCACAGCGACCCGGCCGCGGGTGGTGTCGGCCTGCCAGGTCGCCGTGGGCTCCGGCCAGGTGGTGGGATCGTGTACGGCCAGCTTGTGGCCGTGGCGGGCGGGACGGCCTGGCCGGCCGGGTTGGCGTGGGGGCGGATCAAAGTAGAAGCAGCGGTTGCTGCGCAGCCGGATCAGCAGCTGGAGGTTGACGTCGGCCAGGTCGCACTGCAGCTGGGAGGGGTCGTAGTGGCTGTCCAGCAGCACCAGCGGCCGCGCGGCGAGCTGGGCGGGGGGCACCCGCTGGGTCAGGCCGCGCAGCTGGGCGGCGGCGACCTGGCTGGCGGACTGGCCCGGGCCAAGCCGCACGGCGTCCAACGGCTGGGTCCAGCTTGACGCCTCCAGGCCGACCCCGACCAGCAGGGAGTAGGGCCAGCCCGCCACCACCGGCTTGCCGTGGGTGCGCCGGGTGGGGTCGTGGCACCAGCGCCGCTGGGGGCTGCAGGCCGCTTCCGGGCGGGGCCAGCTGGTCACGTCCACCACCCACAACGGCCGCTGTGGGTGCAGTGGCGGCTGGGTGGCCAGCAGCCGGCGCAGCCGCTCCACGTTGATGCGGCCATGCGAAAGTGCCGCGTAGCTGCTGGCCCAGCCACGCCGATGGGTGGGTTGCAGGCTCAGGTGCGCCAACGACGGGATGGGCCCGTCGGCGCAGACCAGCCCATCGGCCAGGTCCATCAGCGCGTCGGGGCGGCGGTCAAAAGCAGGCGTACAGCTCCTGCCGGAACGCTCGTAGCCGGGCCAGCCCAGCAGCCCGCTCAGGGTCGCGATGGGCCAGGGGTGCGGGCTGGGCAGTCAGGATCGGGGGGTGCACACTGGCAACAGCGGCCACTGTGAGACCTCCTTCGTGACCTGTCGTGTCCGAAGGACCTTCCGTTCGAAGGTCACATAGTGGCCGCTCTTGCTCGCCCCGGCCACCAACCCAACCCAAAAGTCCAAACACCAGACCACCACCACCCGCGCGGCAAAGGGCGGCAAGGCCGACCCCAACCCCGACCCGCGACCCCCCACGCGGGGGTGGGGCGAACATGACGATCTCAGTGGTCCCAGTGGCGGGGGCGGTCGTTTTTGAGGAGGGTGCGCAGGAGGTGGCGGTCGCTCCGGTAGGTGAGGAACAGCAGCGCGGTCTCGGGGGTGAGCCAGCGCAGCTCGTCGACCTCGTCGTTGGAGTGGAAGCGACCGCCGGACGGCCGCATCTCCCAGTAGGCGACCGTCTTCAGGCGGCCCCGCCGGTCGCGGTAGTGGACCCGCCCCAGGAAATCGCCGGGGCGGCAGCGCATGCCCGTCTCCTCCTCGATCTCGCGCAGGGCGGCCTCCCGCTCGGTCTCGCCCCGGTGCAGCTTCCCCTTGGGGAAGGTCCAGTCGTCCTGCAGCGAACGGTGCACCAGCGCCAGCTCGAGGCGGCGACCGCCGTGCCCGTCACGGCGCCACACGATCCCCCCGGCGGCTCGAACGATGGGCTGCATCGGCCGCCCGCTACAGGCCAGAGCGGCTCCTGGCCAGGAACTGCCCCTGCCCGGGCTGGGCCAGCAGCTTGCCGTGGTCGACCAGCACCTGGCCGCGCTGCAGCACGACCTCGGGCACGCCCTGCACGCCGCGGCCCTCGTAGCAGGAGTAGTCCACGTTCATGTGGTGGGTCGAGGCGGACAGCACCCGCTCGGTGTCCGGGTCGAACACCACGATGTCCGCGTCAGAGCCCGGCGCGATCGTGCCCTTGCGCGGATACAGGCCGAACAGCTTGGCCGGAGCGGTCGCAACCAGCTCGACGAAGCGATTCAAGGTGATCTGGCCCGAGCGCACGCCGCCGTCGTAGAGCAGGGTGTAGCGGTCCTCGACCCCCGGCAGGCCGTTGGGGATCTTGGCGAAGTTCCCCAGGCCCATCTGCTTCTGGTCCTTGAAGTCGAAGGGGCAGTGGTCGGTGGCGACCAGCTGCAGGTCGTCCGAGCGCAGGCCGTTCCACAGCTCGGCCTGGTGCGGCTTGGGCCGCAGCGGCGGCGAGCAGACGTACTTGGCGCCCTCGAAGCCCGGGCGCGCGAGGTCGTCGACGGACAGGAACAGATACTGCGGGCAGGTCTCGGCCAGCGCCGTCGTGCCGGCGTCGCGTGCCTCGCGCACGGCGTTGAGGGCGTCCGCCGAGGAGAGGTGGACGATATAGACGGCGACGCCGGCCAGCTCCGCCAGGCGGATGGCGCGGTGGGTCGCCTCGCCCTCCATCGACGCGGGGCGGGTCAGCCCGTGGTTGACCGGGTCGGTCCGCCCCTCCGCCAGGTAGCGCTGGATCAGCACGTCGATGGGGCCGCCGTTCTCGGCGTGCAGCATGATCAGCGCGCCGTTGTCGCTGGAGCGGCTCATGGCGCGGAACAGCGAGGCGTCGTCGACCATGAACACGCCCGGGTAGGCCATGAACAGCTTGAACGAGGTGATGCCC
>DASQWY010000192.1:0-10522 GCA_035640005.1 Actinomycetes bacterium | reverse complement strand
CTCAAGGGCGCGCGCGTGCTGGTGCTGGGGGTCGCCTACAAGCCGGACCTCGGCGACGTGCGCGAGTCGCCGTCGCTGCGGGTGATGGCGGCGCTCGGCCGCCGCGGGGTGAAGCTGTCCTTCCACGACCCGTTCGTGGCCGAGGTCACCGTCGACGGCCGGCGGCTGGCCCGCACCGACCTGTCCGCCCGCGCGGTCGCCGGCGCCGACCTGGTGGCGCTGCTGACCCCGCACAGCCACTACGACCTGGACTGGCTCGCCAGGACCGCGGCGCTGCTGTTCGACGCCCGCAACGCCTACGGCCCGGGAGAGCGGCCCAACCTGGTCAAGTTGTAGCCTGAGGCGCGACGTGAAGGGGCTCAGCCGGCGCGGCTTCGTGATCCTCGGCGGGGCGGCCGGCGCCGCCGGGGTCGGCGCCGCCGTCTGGGGCCTGCAACGGCCCGAGCAGACCGCCTCCCGCGGCGCTGCGACCACCACCACCCCACCGGCGGCCGGGCCCGCCGCCGCGCCGCCGCCCGGCAACCGCTGGAGCGACCCGAAATCGTGGTCGCGCGGGGTCCCCGGCCCGGGCCAGACGGCCGTGGTCACCAGGCGGGTCGTGCTGGACGTCGACGCGCGCGTCGCCGGGGTGACGATCATGCCCGGCGGCGAGCTGGTCTTCGACCCGCGCACCAGCCACCGGCTGGAGAGCAGCGGCAACGTGCTGGTGCGCGGCCGGCTGGTGATGCGGCCGGCGTCGGCGGCAGTCAGCCACCTGCTGGTGTTCGGCGGCGTGCGCGAGTCGGCGTTCGCCGGCGGCGGCATGGACGTGCTGGCGCACGACGTCGGCCTGTGGGTGATGGGAGCGGGCCGGCTCGACCTGGCGGGCACGCCGAAGCTCGCCTGGACCCGCGTGACCGGCCCGGTCGCCAAGGGCAGCAGCAGCCTCGCCCTGGCCGACGCCCCCGCCGGCTGGCGGCCCGGCGACGAGCTGGTCGTCAGCCCGACCCTCCCCCCCGGCACCGAGGGGAGCTTCACCGCCTACGACAGCGCCACCGTGCGGGCGGTCAGCGGCCGCACCGTCACCCTGGACGCCCCGACCGCCGCCGCCCACCCCGCCGTGGACGTCGGCAGCGACGCCGGCAGCGGCCGGGTGCAGACCGCGGAGGTGCTCAACCTCACCCGCAACGTGCGCATCGAGGGGACCCCGAACCACCGGGCGCACGTCTTCATCCGCTCCAGCCGGCCGCAGTCACTGCGCCACGTGACCATCCGCCACATGGGCCCGCGCAAGAAGGCCGAGGAGTTCACCGAGCTGGTGCTGGGCCGCTACGGGCTGCACTTCCACATGTCCGGCGACGGCTCGCGCGGCTCGCTGGTGGAGGGCGTCGTCATCCGCGACACCGGCAGCCACGCGTTCGTCCCGCACCTGTCCAACGGGATCGTCTTCCGCGACTGCATCAGCCACAACACCTTCGAGGACGCCTACTGGTGGGACGGCGCGCCCGACACCAGGACCCCGGGCTCGCCGTCGCACGACATCCGCTACGAGCGCTGCGTCGCCTCGCAGGTGCAGTACGACCCGGCGTTCCGCGGCTTCACCCTCGGCGGCTTCGTGCTGGGGCGCGGCAACGGCAACAAGGCCCTGGGGTGCGTGGCCGTGGGGGTGCAGGGCAGCGTCAGCGCCGCCGGCTTCATCTGGCCGGAGGGCTCGGAGGGGATCTGGACCTTCGAGAGCTGCGTCGCCCACAACAACGGCAACCACGGCATCTTCACCTGGCAGAACACCGGCAAGCTGCACGTGATCACCCACTTCACCGCCTACCACAACGTTGGCGCGGGCATCTCCCACGGCGCCTACAACAACCGCTACACCTACCGGGACTCGACCCTGTACGGCAACCGCGGGGCGGCGGTGCTGCTGCACGCCGACTCCTGGGGCGGGCCCGCCTCCCCGCTGCAGTTCGTGAACCTCGCCTGCGCGGCCGCGCGCCAGAGCGACTACCTGGTGCTCGCCCCCCGCCACAACGGCGACGTCGAGTCGCCGCCGCCGCGGTTCGTCGGCTGCTCGTTCGGCGGCGCCCGCAAGGCCGCCTTCGGCTGGCTCTACCACGGCGAGGACGGGCCCAGCACCGACGAGGTCGTCGACATCGTCGACTGCTCCTTCGCCGGCAACGAGTTCTGGCTCGGCCCGCACATCGGCGAGGGCTCGCGCATCCGCGTCAGGGACAAGGCCCACGGCTCGATCCTGCTGCAGCGGCTCGACCGCCCGGGCGACCTGGTTGCCAAGTGGAACGCGCGGGTCACGCCGACCTCATGAACACGGCGTAGGCGCAGATACGGCGCGGGGCGGATGATCCCGGTCGGCCCGGGCGACATCATCCCTATGTCGATTCCCCGTCCCAGCGAAGGTGGACCCTGAAGCCGGTTGGTGTCGCTGTCATCGGGGCCGGCTACTGGGGGCCCAACCTCGCGCGCAACTTCCTGGCGTGCCCGGACGTCGACCTGCGCTGGATCTGCGACCTGGACCGGGAGCGGGCCGCGCGGGCGGTCGGGCCGCGCAGCACCGTCGGGGTCACCGACGAGCTGGAGCAGGTGCTGGCCGACCCGCGGGTGGAGGCGGTCGCGGTCGCCACGCCCGCCTGGACGCACTTCGAGGTCGCCCTGGCCGCCCTGGAGGCGGGCAAGCACGTCCTGGTGGAGAAGCCGTTCGCGTCCTCGGTCGCCGAGGGCGAGAAGCTGGTGGCCATGGCCGACCGCAAGGGGCTGGTGGTCATGTGCGACCACACCTACTGCTACACCCCGGCGGTGCGGAGGCTGCGGGAGCTGATCGGCGAGGGCGCGCTCGGCGACATCCAGTACTTCGACTCCGTCCGCATCAACCTGGGGCTGGTGCAGCCGGACGTCGACATCTTCTGGGACCTGGCAGCCCACGACCTGTCGATCCTGGACTTCATCCTGCCCGACGGCTGCCTGCCCGAGGCGGTCGGCGCCCAGGGGGCCGACCCGATCGGGGTGGGCCACCCCTGCGTCGGCTACCTGACGCTGCCGCTGGCGGGCGGCGGCATCGCCCACATCCACGTCAACTGGCTCAGCCCCACCAAGATCCGGACCACCATCGTCGGCGGCTCCCGGCGGATCGCCGTGTGGGACGACAACAACCCGTCGCAGCGGCTCAGCATGTACGACAAGGGCGTCAACCTGACCGGGCCGACCAGCCGCACCGCCCGCAGGGAGGCGCTGGTCAACTACCGCATCGGCGACATGGTCGCGCCGGCCCTGCCGGAGGTCGAGGGGCTCGCCGGGGTGGTCAGGGAGCTGGCCGCCGCGGTCCGCGAGGGCCGCCAGGCGCTCACCGACGGCGAGTCGGGCGTGCGGGTGCTGCGGATCCTCGACGCCGTGCCGCAGAGCCTCGCCGCCGGCGGCGCGGTGGTGCCGCTGGCCTCCACCCCCGGGGACGCCGGGTGAGCGACGAGACCGTCGCGGCGGTGGTGATCACCTACCAGCGGCGCGAGATGCTCCGCGAGACCCTGCGGGGGCTGCTGGAGCAGGAACGCCCGGTGGACGAGGTGGTGGTGATCGACAACGGCACCACCGACGGCACCGCGGCCATGCTGGAGCAGGAGTTCCCCACCGTCACCCACCTGCGGATGGAGCAGAACGTGGGGCCGGCGGGCGCGCTGCACGTCGGCCTCGGCCACGCCCACGAGCACGGGCACCGCTGGGCGTGGACCCACTCCGACGACGTGCTGCCCCGGCCGCACGCGCTGCGGACGCTGCTGGACACCGCGCACGAGCTCGGCGACGACCGCCTCGGCCTGCTCGCCTGCTGGTTCGAGCCGGTGAGCACCCATTACTTCCACAACGGCGCCTACTGGAAGCACCGGGTGGTGCAGCAGCAGTGGCCGCCGGTGGGCAGCCCCCCGTACCAGACCGACATCATGACCTTCAAGGGGGCGCTGATCTCGCTGGACATGGTCCCCGAGATCGGCCTGCCGCTGGACGAGTACTTCATCATGAACGAGGAGTACGAGTACTGCCTGCGGGCCAAGCGCAGCGGCCGCCGCCACTACGTGCTGCCGGTGCCGCTGCTGTTCCCGCTGGAGCCCGAGCCGCCCGGCCGCTACTACGCGCCCTGGCGCGGCTACTACCAGGTCCGCAACCACCTGGCGATGGTCCTGGAGCACCGCTCGCCGGGCGAGCTGCTGTGGTGGGGCGTGGTCCAGGGCAAGTACCTGCTGGCCGCCGCCCGCTCCGGCAACCGCAGCTGGGAGCGGGTCCGGCTGCGGCTGCTCGGCGCCTGGCACGGGCTGCGCGGGGTGACCGGCAAGACCCTGGACCCGGCCCGCTGGGCCCGCCCGCCGGCATGAAGCGGATCCTGGTCACCGGCGCCGGCGGCTCACCGGCCACCAACTTCGTCCGCTCCTTGCGGCAGGCGCCCGAGCCGCTGCACCTGGTCGGGACCGACGCCGACCGCTGGTGCCTGCTGCGCGCCGAGACCGACAGCCGCCACCTGGTCCCGCCGGCCGGCGACCCCGCCTACCTGGACGTGCTCAACGCCGTCATCGAGCGGGAGCGCGTCGACCTGGTCCACGCGCAGAACGACGCCGAGGTCGCGTTCCTGTCGGAGCACCGCGAGCGGGTGCGGGCGCGGCTGTTCCTGCCCGCCAAGGCGACCGTCGCCACCTGCCAGGACAAGTTCCAGTCGTACGAGCGCTGGCGCGCGGCGGGCCTGCCGGTGCCCGGCACGCTGCTGGTCCGCTCCGAGGACGACCTCAAGGAGGCGTTCGGGCGCTTCGGCGGGTCGCTGTGGCTGCGGGCCACCAGCGGCGCCGGCGGCCGGGGCGCCCTGCCCGTCCACGACTACGAGACGGCCCGCAGCTGGCTCGACTTCCAGCGCGGCTGGGGCGGCTTCACCGCCGCCGAGCTGCTGGAGCCCGACAGCGTCACCTGGATGTCGCTGTGGCACCGGGGCGAGCTGGTGGTCGCGCAGGGCCGCAAGCGCCTGTACTGGGAGCTGTCGCGGGTGTCGCCGTCGGGGGTGACCGGGGTCACCGGCGCCGGGATGACCATGGCCGACCCCGCCCTGGACGACCTCGCCACCCGGGCGGTGCTGGCCGTCGACGAGCGGCCGCACGGCCTGTTCGGCGTCGACCTGACCTACGACCGCGCCGGCGTCCCCAACCCGACCGAGATCAACGTCGGCCGCTTCTTCACCACCCACCAGTTCTTCACCGCGCTGGGCCTGAACATGCCCTGGATCTACCTGAAGCTCGCCTTCGGCGAACCGCCGCCGCCGCTGGCGCGCCGGCTGAACCCGCTGCCGGAGGGCATGGTGTGGATCCGGGGCGTGGACTTCGAGCCGGTGCTCACCTCCCTGGCGGAGATCGGCCGCCACGTGGCCGCCCTGGAGGAACTGCGACGCGAGCGCAACGCCTGAGAACGGTCTTCTTCGACTTCGACGGCACGCTCGTCGACGTGCGGGAGCGCCACTACCGTACCTACCGGTCGACCACCGAGGCGTTCCAGGGGCGGCCGCTGGCGATGGCGGAGTACTGGCGGCTGAAGCGCCGCGGCGCCCGCTGGGGCGAGCTGCTCGGCCGCAGCGGGGTGGCCGCGCGCTTGGAGGGCGCGTTCCTGGAGCGGTTCGTGGCCCAGATCGAAGCGCCCGCCAGCCTGCGGCTGGACCGGCTGCTGCCCGGCGTGGAGGAGACCCTGGTGGCGCTGCGGCGCCGCGGCGACCGGCTGTTCCTGCTGAGCCTGCGCAGCTCCTCCAGGGACTTCCTGCAGCAGGTGTGCGGCCTGGGGATCGCCAGCGTGTTCGAGCGGGTCTGCTCCGGCCGCGAGCACCCACAGGGGAACCTGGCCAAGGTGCACCTGATCGAGCAGCTCGGCTTCGACCGGCCGGCCGCGGTGGTGGGCGACACCGAGGCCGACATCCTGGCGGCGCGGTCGCTGGGGCTGCCGGCGATCGGCGTCTCCACCGGCCTGCGGAACCGCAGCTACCTGCGTCACGTCGGCGCGGACGTGGTGGTCGAGCGGCTGCGGGAGTTGCCGGCTACCCTTGGCAGTCTCGTCGGGTGATCTCGGCTGGGTCCTCGTTCCATGTGGGGGGAGCTCGCTCCCCCCCACCCCCCCAAGAGCGCCTGTGCCATGGGGACCGTGGTCGTGTCAGGTTCTCAAATTGCTATGGGATGGTCGCGCCCACCCCCAGGCCGGCGGCGACCCAGGCGGCCTGCTCGGCGAGGCCGTCCTCCAGCGACACCTCGGGGGTGTAGCCGAGCAGCGCCTCCGCCCTGGTGCCGTCGGCGCCGGTGTGGCGCGCGTCGCCGGGCTGCACCGGCGCCCGCTCCACCCGCAGCCGCTTGCCGGTGCAGCGGCCGACCAGGTCCAGCACCTCGTTGAGGGTGACCCGCCGGCCGCCGCCGACGTTGATTGCCTCGGCCTGGATCGGCGCGCCCATCGCCAGCAGGTTGGCCCGCACCGCGTCGCCGACGTGGGTGAAGTCGCGGGTCTGCTCGCCGTCGCCGTAGACCACGATCGGCTCGCCGGCGTAGGCGGCCTGCAGGAAGCGGCGGAAGGCCATGTCGGGCCGCTGGCGGGGGCCGTAGACGGTGAAGTAGCGCAGGGTCGCCACCGACACCGCCGCCACCCCCGGCCGCGCGTAGGCCAGGCACAGGTGCTCGCTGGCCAGCTTGGTGACCCCGTAGGGCGACACCGGCCGGGTGATCGACTCCTCGGTGGTGGGGTACACCGGCGCGTCGCCGTAGACGCTGGAGGAGGAGGCGGCCACCAGCCGCGGCACCCCGGTGCGGGCGCACGCCTCCAGCAGGCACTGGGTCGCCAGGATGTTGTGGTGGACGTAGATGGCGAAGTCGCGGCCCCAGGAGCTGCGCACCCCCGGCTGCGCGGCCTGGTGGAAGACCACCGCGGCCCCCTCCAGCCAGGCGTCCAGCGCCAGCGTCACCAGGTCGCCCTCGACCAGCCGGAAACCGGGGTGGCCGGCGAGGCGCTCGAGGTTCCGCCGCTTCTCCGCCGGCGGGTAGGCGGGGGTGAAGCAGTCGATCCCGACCACCTCGTGGCCGCGCTCGACCAGCGCCTCGGCCAGGTGCGACCCGATGAACCCGGCCGCGCCGGTGACGACGACGTGCCCCCCCTTGCTGGTCATGGTTGCCGGCTCCTTGGTCACGTGGCGCGGGACAGGGCGCGGGCGGCCAGGATCCGCCCGGAGTGGTAGGCCTCGGCGGCCAGCCGGCGCGAGTCCCGCACGCCGAAGCGGCCGAGCACGTCCGCGGCGGCCAGCAGCTTGTCCTGCGGGGCGAGCCGCGCGCGGGACACCAGGCGCAGGTGCTCGTAGCACAGCCGCCAGGTCCGCGACGGCAGCCTGGTCCGGTTGGGGTCGAGGATCGCCGCCTGGGACGGGTGGTCCGGCGCCCAGCTGGCCCCGGGCCGCATCCTGGCCGCGCGGTAGTAGTGCAGCACGTCGGGCAGCTGCCAGAACGGCCCCATCAGGACCAGCTGCGACAGCAGCACCCGGTCGGCGGCGACGTACGGCCGGTAGCCCGGGGTGCGCCGCAGCGCGTCCGAGCGCATCAGCGCGAACAGCGGGTGGGTCTCGTCCAGCGTCCAGATCAGCCGGTGCAGCCGCACGCGCGGGTTCGGCGAGCGCAGGTCCGCGGTCGGGTGCCAGCGGTCGAACACCTCGCCGTCGTCGTCCATGATCGCCACCGCGCTGCCGCACAGCACCGCCGACGGGTCGCCCTCGAGGGCCTCGGCGCACAGGCGCAGCGCCTGCGGCGGGTGCCAGTCGTCGTGGGCCGCCCACTTGAAGTACCGGCCGCGCGACAGCTCGAAGGTGCGGTTGAAGTTGCCCGACAGGCCGAGGTTGCGCTGGTTGCGGTGGTAGCTGAAGCGCCCGTCCCTGGCGGCGTACTCCCTGGCGATCTCGGCGGTCGCGTCGGTCGAGGCGTTGTCGCAGATCACCACCTCGAAGTCCTCGAGGTCCTGGGCCGCCAGCGCGTCGAGCGCGCCGGCCAGGTAGCGCTCGCCGTTGTAGACGGGGACGCCGACGCTGACGAGCGGGGCCCGTTCGGTCATCGGGGGTCGACCTCCCAGGTCGGGGTGAGCTGGATGGGCGCCAGCCGCAGCACGCCCCGCGGCGTCGGGATCAGCTCGGGCCCCAGCACCTCGAACTGGCACACCGGGTGCCACGGCACCAGGTCCCTGGTGGACTCGATGATCCCGAACCACAGGTAGAAACGGCCGCGGGGCAGCGGCAGGAAGGGGACCGAGCAGCGCAGCTCGGTCTGGCCGGGCGGCAGCATGGCCTCGTGGCCGAGCAGGAAGATCGGGGTGGCGGGGCCCTCGCTGACGCCCAGGCTCATGCCGGCCCACAGCGGCTCCGGGCTCTCCAGCACCAGCTTGATCTCCATCGGCCCCTGGCTCTGCGGGGTGCCGCCGCCGGCGCCGCGGATCTCGCTCTTGACCACCCGCACCACGCCGAACGCTGGCGCGGTGATCTCGGCGGCCTGCTCGACCGTGCGGCGGTAGCCGCTGAGCACCTGGCGCACCGGCCCGTCGGCCTCGACCGTGCCCTCGCGCAGCCAGATGGCGCGCTCGCAGATCGACTCGACCGCCTGCAGGTCGTGCGACACGAAGATGACGGTGGTGCCCTGCGCCAGCACCGCCCGCATGCGGTCCAGGCACTTCTGCTGGAAGGCCGCGTCGCCGACCGCCAGCACCTCGTCGACCAGCAGCACGTCCGGTTCGGTGAAGGCGGCGATGGCGAACCCCAGCCGCACGTGCATGCCGGTCGAGTAGAACTTGACCTGCCGGTTGATGGCGCTCTCCAGCTCGCCGAAGGCGACGATGTCGTCGAACCTCCGGGCCACCTCCCGGCGGCTGACGCCCAGCAGCGACCCGTACAGGTAGACGTTCTCGGCGCCGGTCAGGTCGGGGTGGATGCCCGCGCGGACGTCGATGAGCGCGCCGACCCGCCCGCCGACCGCCACCGACCCGGCGTAGGGGTACATCACCTTGGCCAGCAGCCGCAGCATGGTGGTCTTGCCCGACCCGTTCGGCCCGATCAGCCCGACCGACTCCCCCGCCCCGATGGCCATGTCGACGTCGCGCAGCGCCCAGCGCCAGCCGTGGGCGTTGGAGCGGCCGGTCACCCTCCTGGAGATCCGGTCGAGCTGGTCGCGCAGCAGCATCCGCTGGCGGTCGGCGCGGAACCGCTTCCAGACCCGCGCCGCGGCGATCTCGCCCCTACGCATAGTCGGCGAACCCAGGCTCGAGGCGCTTGAACACGACGTAGCCGACCGACAGCACCACCGCGGCGGTGGCGGCGCCGGGGCCGAGCAGGTGCCAGTCCGGCGGCAGGCCCTGCAGGATCGTCCGCCGGTAGCCGTCGATCACCGGCGCCAGCGGGTTGAGCGTGCAGTAGAGGATCTGCAGCGACGGGGACACCACGTTCATGCCGTAGGCGACCGGCGTGGCGAACAGCCCCAGCTGCAGGATGATCGGCAGCAGGTGGCGCAGGTCGCGCAGGAACACCAGCACCGCCGACATCACCAGGGTGACCCCGAAGGTGAAGGCGACCTGGACGGCCAGCAGCAGCGGCACCCACACGGTGGTGGCCCTGGGCGCGAAGCCGGTGATCACGAACAGCAGGCCGAGCACCAGCGTGGCCATGACCGTGTCGGTGGCGGCCACCACCACGCTGGCCAGCGGGAACACCTCCCGCGGGCAGTACACCTTGTTGACCAGCTGGTTGTTGGTGACCAGGCTCTGGCCCCCCAGGTTCACCGAGGTGGAGAAGAACGTCCAGGGCAGCAGCCCCAGGTAGGCGAACAGCGCGTACGGCGCCCCGCCGGTGTCGACCTTGGCGACCCGCTGGAAGAACACGGTGAAGACCAGCATCAGCGCCAGCGGGGTGAGCAGGCTCCAGGCGAAGCCCAGCACCGCCTGCTTGTAGCGGACCCGCAGGTCCCGCTCGGCGAGGGTGCGGACCAGCTCGCGCCGCCGCCACACCTCCCGGATCGCTGGCACCAGGCGCACCTTGAGCCGGAACAGGATGTCGGACGGTGGCGCCGCCGCGACGCGCGGCGATGCTTCGCTCATGCCCGCTGCTCCCCCTGACCCTGTGGCCCGTGTACCAGGCGATCGTCACGGCGGGGCCTACACGGGTCAATACGCATACCCGCTACGGCGCAGTACGCCGAATGCGGGTGGTGCCTGCGCCGGTGGGATCAGGCGGTGCTACGCTCCCGCCGGGGTGGAGTCACCGTAGCCGAGTTTGCGTTATCAACATGATGTGCGTGGCGGGCGCGCGGCGCTAGCTTCAGGAACGCAAGCAAACGCCAAGGACGGGCACGGGTCGGTGTGCGGATCCTCTACCTGATCGACAGCCTCGGCTCCGGAGGGGCCGAGCGGTCGCTCGCGGCCATGGCCCCCCAGTACACCCGCAAGGGGATCGAGCTGGAGGTCGCGTTCCTGCACGACCGGGCGGGCGTGCGGCCCGACCTGGAGGCGGCGGGCGCCG
>DASQWY010000191.1:0-9108 GCA_035640005.1 Actinomycetes bacterium | reverse complement strand
GGCGTTGACGCTGCCGAACACCACGTCGTTCTCGAGCACCATGCGCCGGTTGACGTCGGCGGCGTCGAGCGCCACCTCGCGCCCGCCGCTGGAGATGCCGGTCAGGCAGACGATCCCGCCGGGGGCGTTGCAGCGGATGACGTCGAACACCAGCCGGCCGACGCCGGTGCACTCGACGACCACGTCGGCGTCGGCGCACGCGTCGGCGGCGGGACCGGTGTGGTAGGTGGCGCCGAGCCGGCCGACCAGCGCCGGCTTGGGCCCCTCCTTCACCACGTCGAGCACGTGGACCTCCAGCCCGCGCTGGGCCGCGAACAGGGCGGCCAGCAGCCCGATGGGGCCGGCGCCGGTGACCAGCACCCGCCGCGGCCGCCAGTGTGCTCGCCGGCCGATGCGCTCGATGTGGTCCCATGCCTTGGCGAGCACGCTGGCCGGTTCCAGCAGCACGCCCAGCGGGCCCAGCCCCGGGTCGACCTTGACGGCGAAGCCCGGTTCCAGGCGCCAGCGCTGCGAGCCGTAGCCGTCCAGCTCCTTGATGCCGCGCTCGGTGTAGCGGCCGTTGCGGCACATGTCCCACTCGCCGGCGGCGCAGCTCGCGCAGGGGACCGGGTCGGGGCGGCGGACGATGCCGACCACGTGGTCGCCGGGGGCCAGCCCGCTGCCAGCCGGCGCCTCAAGCACGCGGCCGAGCGACTCGTGGCCGAGGACGAGGCGGTCGCGGCCGGGCGGGGCGGAGCCGTAGTGGGCGGCGACGATCTCCCGGTCGGTGCCGCACACGCCCAAGGCGATCGCCTCCACCAGGACGGGACCGTCGGACGCGGGCGGCTCGTCGACCTCGGCGAGCTCCGCCGAGCCGGCCTTGCCCGGTTGCACCGTGATCGCCTGCATCATCTGGGCCGCTCCTCGCCCACGAGGATTGCCGGGCGGGCGATGCGCAAACGCCGCGCGGAGCGTCCGCGCCTGACAGGATGGTGGGGGAGGTGAGGCGGATGGACCTGGACGCCTACCTGGAGGCCGCACGCCGGTTCGCCGAGGGCTTCCAGGCCCGCTGGGGGCCGTTCGAACCGCACCCGGCCAGCCAGGTCGACCCCGGCAGGCTGGCGGCGGCGTGGGCGGACTACTGCGAGCGGCTGGACGACAACTACCCGTTCTTCCACCCGCGCTACGCCGGCCAGATGCTCAAGCCGCCCCACCCGGTGGCGGTGGCCGGCTACCTGGCCGCGATGATGATCAACCCGAACAACCACGCGCTGGACGGCGGGCCGGCGACCGGGCAGATGGAGAAGGAGGTCGTGCGCGAGCTGGCGGCCATGTTCGGGCTGCCCGGCGACGCGCTCGGCCACCTGACCTCCAGCGGCACGATCGCCAACCTGGAGGCGCTGTGGGTGGCCAGGCAGCTGGCGCCGGGGCGGGCGGTCGCCCACAGCGAGGACGCCCACTACACCCACGGGCGCATGTGCGAGGTGCTGGGGGTGGAGAGCGTGCCGGTGCCGGTCGACGGCGCCGGGCGGATGGAGCTGGACGCCCTGGAGGCGCTGCTGCGCGCCGGCCGGGTCGGCACGGTGGTGCTGACCGCGGGCACCACCGGGCTGGGCGCGGTGGACCCGATCGACCAGGCGCTGGCGCTGCGCGACCGCTACGGCTGCCGGCTGCACGTGGACGCCGCCTACGGCGGCTTCTTCACGTTGCTGGCGGGGGAGCGGGGGCCGCTGGAGGGGACGACCGCGGCGGCGCTGCGGGCGATCGGCGCGTGCGACTCGGTGGTGGTGGACCCGCACAAGCACGGCCTGCAGCCCTACGGGTGCGGCGCGGTGCTGTTCCGCGACCCGGCGGTCGGCCGGCTGTACCGGCACGACTCGCCCTACACCTACTTCACCTCCGACGAGCTGCACCTGGGGGAGATCAGCCTGGAGTGCTCGCGGGCGGGCGCGGCCGCCGGCGCGCTGTGGCTCACCCTGCGGGTGCTGCCGCTGCGCGGCGAGGAGGGGTTGGGGCCGCTGCTGGCGGCGGGGTTGCGGGCGGCCAGGTCGTGGGCGGAGCTGCTGGAGGCCAGCCCGCGGCTGTGCCTGCTGCAGCCGCCGGAGCTGGACATCGTGGCGTTCTGGCCGCGGCGTGCCTCCTGCCAGGCGGTGGACGCCGCCTCGGCGGCGGTGCTGCGGGCGGCCATGGGCGACGAGGCGCCGGTGTACCTGAGCACCCTGCGGCTGGCCGCCGGGCGGCTGCGCGCCGCCGACCCGGAGCTGGCCGCCGACGCGGAGGCCGCGCGGGTGCTGCGCAGCGTGCTGATGAAGCCGGAGCACGAGGGCTACGTCGAGACCCTCCACCGGGAGGTCGAGCGGATCGCCGGCTCAGCCGCCGGCTGACCGGCGCGGGTAGCCGGGCAGGACCCGCCAGCCGCCCTCGTACACCCGCTGGTGCAGCTCGGCCTCGACGATCGCCCACAGCAGCGGCTCCTGCCGCTCCGCGTCGGCCTGGCTGGTCACCTGCATCGGCCAGTGGGCGATCAGCGGGTCCTGGCCGGCCCACGCCCCCGCCAGGTGGGGGTGGGTGAAGGTGCTGGCGAACCAGGCCACCACCTGGACCGGGGCGAGCCGGTCGACACCGCCGCGGATCGGGGTGGTGGTGCGCTGCTCGGGCCAGGACAGCTCCCAGCGGGCGGTCCAACCGCCGCCGTCCTGGGCGGGGCCGTGCTCACTGATCTCGCCGCTGCCGGCCAGGAAGGTGGCGTCGGCGTCCTCCAGGACGCGCCGCACCACCGGCCCCAGCAGCTGCACGGCCGTGCCGAACCGCTCCACCCGCTCGGCCCGCGGCCCCGATCCCTCGTAGCTGTCGGTCCGCAGGTCGTCGAGGTGGCGGAACAGATCCTCGGCCCTGGGCGGCGCCATCGGTCCTCCTTCCGGGTCGGCGGGTGCGATCATAGCCCCCATGCCAGTCCCTTCTGTCCTGATGTACACGGCTTCGCCCGAAAGGTATGGTTAGCCGGCACGGGGACGCAGTCGAGGTGGAAGTCGGAGGATCGGCATGCTTCGAAAGCCCACGCTGGTCGCAATCGCCGTCGCCCTGGCCGCCGGGGCGCTGATCGCGGCCGCGCCGGCCCTGGCCATCACCGGGGGGAGCCCCGATACCGTCCACCGGAACGTGGGAGTCGTCCGCTTCACCCTCCCGGAGGGCAGGTTCCGCTGCTCGGGCACGCTGATCTCCCCGACCGTCGTGCTCACCGCCGGCCACTGCACCGAGGGCCCGGCGACCAACGTCTACGTCTCCTTCGACGACGCCCTCCAGCCCGACCCGCTCCAGCCGGGGATCAGCCCTGCCGAGCGGGCCGCCCGTGAGGCCCACTACATCACCGGCACCGCCCACCCCGATCCGGGCTGGACCGGCAAGCTCAGCATTTCCAAGCAGCACGATCAGGGCGTCGTCGTGCTCAGCGCTCCGGCCGCGACGAAGTGGCCGGCGATCACCCCGGCCCCGCTGGCCCCAGTTGGCTTGCTGGACCGCAACCAGGGCGAGCTCAAGAACGAGACCTTCACGCTCGTCGGCTACGGGGTCGACATCGGCGACAAGAAGTCCCAGATCGTCGTCCAGGAGCGTCGCTCGACCACCTCGTTCCTGAAGAACGTCCAGAGCGAGGTCGTGGTCTTCCAGATCAACGACAACGACTCCAAGGCGGGCGGTGGGTCATGCTTCGGCGACTCCGGGGGGCCGGCGTTCCTGGGGGACTACGTGCTCGGAGACGCCTCCTACGTGAACTCGCTGACGTGCAACGCGACCGGCAGCTACCAGCGGGTCGACACGCCCTACGCCCGGGCATTCCTCGACGGCTTCCTGAACCCTTAGCCTGAATCCACCGTGGCGTCGGTTGGAGCTTGAACGGGCCGTCGGCGGTGGTTGTGGCGGGGCAGGCAGTTGCGTGGGTGGGTGGCGGTTGATGCCGCGCGACCCGACCCAGCGGGTGGATCAGGGTCAGCAGCTTGCGGCCAGGGTGGTGGGCGCCGGGGCGATCACCAAGGTCGGCCAACTGGTCGATGACGGCCTGGATGCCGGGGCGTTCGGCGAGGGTGGCGGGCAGCAGCAGCCCGGCGTTGGCGACCGCGTGGTCATCGTCGAACGCCACAACAAGCCCCGCGGGGCTGTGGGAGGATGGCACCGAGAAGGTGCCCCCTGAGCGGGATGGATGGACGTCTGCGCAACGCCATTCTCCCTGCTCAGGGGCCTTTCTCATGATCCGGTCATGCCACACCGCTGGAGCCGCGGCGGAGCCGGGCCTAGTCAAGACCACAGGCCCGGAAAGGAGGCACCGTGTCCGCAACCGTTCTCCACACGTCCGAGGTCCGCGAGCTGCAGGAGGCGCTGCATGGCTGCTGAGCTCGCCGACGTCGCCCGCAGCGTGATCGACGCGAACAGCTACATGGCGCTCGGCACGGCCGACGAGGCAGGCAATCCGTGGGTCTCGCCCGTGTGGTTTGCGTCCGAGGACTACCGGAACTTCCACTGGGTCTCATCGCCCGACGCGAAGCACTCGCGGAACCTCGCCGCCCACCCGGAGGTTGCGATCGCGATCTTCGACTCCTCGGTCCCGGTCGGCGGCGCGCAGGCCGTCTACATGAAGGGCGTGGCCACGCAGCTCACCGGCGCCGAGCTCCAACAGGGTCTGGAGGTCTTCGACCGCGTGTCCCGACAGGACATCGGTCGCGCGTTTGGACTGGACGATGTGCAGGGGTCGGCGCTGTTCCGGCTCTATCGCGCGACGGTCTCTGAGCACTGGGTGCTGGTCCCTGGCCGGGATCCAGACCGTGGCTCGGGGGTCGACCGCAGCGAGCGCGTGTCGCTCGATAGGCCTGGATCCACCGAACCGCCCCTCTGAGATGACGCTGGTCAGGGGCCCTTTCCCACCCTTGGGCACTCATTGGGTGAAGCGCCATCCCGCCGCAGATGGCCTGCTGACCTGCGGAGATCCTACCGAGTTCGCCGATGCTCCGGTGGAGCCAGGCTTAGTGGTTCAGCATGGATGTCCGTGGGTGTATGGCGATGGCGAGGCGGGCATCTCGGCTGGCTCGGCTCGCTAGGGCTTTGGTCGTTCCTTGGCGATGATCTCGACGCACAGGTCGACGCATTTGTTGCAGATGTAGACGTCGCGGCCCGCGATCAGCTTCTTGACCTGGCGCTGGTGCTTGCCGCAGAACGAGCACGTCAGGGTGGCGGTGGACTTCCTCGCGCTGGCGGCGCGCCTGCTGAACCGCATTGCTTGTCCTTCCTGCTGGGGGCTCAGCCCGACAGCTGGCGGCGGTCGCCTCGCTGGGGTTGCTGGAAGGTGATCACCAGCTCCACGCCGAGGGCGGCGGCCGCCCGGTCCAGGGTGTCCAGGCTTGGGGCGACGCGGCCGGCTTCCAGCCGGGCGATGGCCGGCTGGGTGCTGCCCATGCGCCGGGCTAGCTCGGCCTGGCTGAGGTGCTGCGCCTCTCGCAGCGCCCGGAGCTGCTCGCCCAGCTCGAACGCCCGCCGGGCCCGCTCGTAGCCCACGCTGGCCGCCGGCGCGGCCAACCGATCCTGCCGGAGCTCCTCCCAGCGGTTACGGCGACTCATCACCGCTCCTTTCGGTTCCGCCTTCGGTCTTGCGGTGGCCTGGCTCGCGGTCGGGCCTGGTTCGGCGCCGCATCGCGGTGGCGGCTCGCTTGCGCTCGTGGCGGGCACCGCGCCAGCGCCGCCAGACCGTGAGCAGCACGATCGTGCCGTCACCATCGGCGTAGTAGGCAAGCCGGTGCACCCGCCGGCGGCCGGGGATCTCCAGCCGGTACAGCCGTCCGCGCAGGCGCCGGTTGTGCGGCGCTTGAAGCTGGCCCCGGCGCTGGCGGAGCAGGTCGAGGTAGAAGGCGACCCGGCCGAAGTCGTCGTCGCCCAGGGCCGCCAGCCAGGCGCGGACCTCGGGGGTGAGCAGCAGCGAGCACCATCCCATACCACCAATGATATATACCTTGTTTGGTATAACAAGGGTCATCCCCTTCGGAGACGGCGTGCCCGGGGCTGGTCAGGCGACCCTCAGCGGCCGTTCGCCCCCCACCAGGCGGTCAAGCAGCCGATCAAGTTCGCCCGGGTGAAGCGCCAGGCAAAGGGGACCACGGTCTGCTCGTACCGGCACTGGAAGCCGAGCAGGCGGTGCTCGACCTCGTCAAGGTCGGCGAAGTCGCTGGGGGTCAGGACCTTCCGCCGGGCTGAGCTCCACCAGCACGCGCGCTGGTTGCGCCTCCACGTTCTGCGCGCTGTGGAAGGTCCCTGCGGGGGAACGGTGAACGACTCGCCCGCTCGGTAGTCCCGCGTCTGTCAGGTTGCCGGACCCGGGTGACAGGCCGGCGGCCTCCTCGATCTGGGCGACGGTGGTGGCCGCGTAGCCCTGCTCCTTAGGGAACGCGGCGGGCCGCTGCGGCGATTGACTGGGTGACAGCGCACCCACGACAAGGAGCGCCCGACGGACGACACCGAGGTGATCGCCGCGTCGCTGGTCCAGCCGGCCCGCTTCGCCGAGCTGTTCGACCGGCACTACCCGGCGATCCGCCGCTACCTGCGCCGGCGGGTCGGCCACCAGCTGGCCGACGACCTCGCCGCCGACACATTCACGCTGGCGTTTCGGCAGCGCCACCGCTATCGCCCTGAACATCCGGATGCCGCCGCCTGGCTGTACGGGATCGCCGGGAACCTGCTGCGCCAGCATGCCCGCGCCGAGGAGCGGCGGCTGCGTGCCTATGCCCGCGTCGTGGCCGACCCGGCGGGGTCGGATGTCGGGGACGGCGTCGCCGAGCGGGTGGATGCCGCTGCCGCCGGGCGTCGCGCCGCGCTGGCCGTTGCTGACCTGCCCGCCGAGCAGCGTGAGGTGCTGCTGCTGGTCGCCTGGACCGACCTGGACTGCGCCGGTATCGCTCGCGCCCTTGGCGTGCCGCCCGGCACAGTCCGGTCTCGCCTGCACCGCGCCCGCCAGCGGTTGCGCCGCCAGCTCGGCTGGGCGGCCGCGGAGGAGCTTGAGGCGCTGCAGCCCATCCACCCGGGAGGATCGACCGGACATGAACGAGCTTGACCTGGTTCGTCGCATCGCCGTGGACACATCGGAGCCGGATGCGGCGACCACCCACGCCGCGCGTGCGCGGCTGCTGGCCGTGATCGCCGCCGAGGTCGAGGCTGGGCAGGCGCGGCCCCCCGGGCGCCGTCGCGGCACACTTCGGTCGGCCGGCAGGAGCCGGCGGCGCCGGCTGCTGCGAGGAGGCGTGGTCGTGGCCGCCGTGCTGGTGCTGGTGCTGGTGGTCCCGCTGCTGCAGCGGCCTGCCACGGCGCCGCGGGGTCCTGCCATGAGCACGACGTCGGGAAGGATCGGCCGCGTTGAGCCGGCCGCGGTCGGGGTGCTCACAGATGTGGCGCTGGCGGCGGCGCGTACGCCCACACCAGCGCTCGGCGCTGGCCGCTACTGGCATGTCCTGGAACGCGGGGTCATGGTGGGTACCAACTTCGACAGGGCCGGGTCGCGCAAGAGCTTCTTCTACCGGTTCCATTACGAGCGTGAGACGTGGTGGGCCCTTGACGGCTCGCTCTCCGGCCAGCTGCGCAACGGCCCCGCCGAGTTCCTGAACGACACCGAGCGGGCCGCCTGGATCGCCGCCCGCCGCCCCGACCTCGGCCTGCCCAACACCGAGCGCTACTCGCCCAACGAAAGGCAGCTGGTCGCGGGTATCGGCTGGCTGCCCTCCTCCTACCAGGACCTGGTCGAGCTGCCCACCGATCCCCCCCGGCTATTGGCCGCGCTCAGCGATCGGATCCGCACCTACCAGCCACCCGGGCTCCGCACCTACCAGCGCCACCCAAACCAGCCGCATGAGCTGTTCGGCACCATCGCCTACCTGTTGGAGCACTTCCCGCTGCCAGCGGCGCTGCGGGCCACGCTCTACCAGGTCCTGACCCGGCTCGATGGGGTCGAGCTGATCGGCGACGTCACCGACCTGGCCGGCCGCCGCGCCGTCAGCGTCGCCATCGACGTCGATCAATCCCTTCCAGAGCGCCACGAGTTGCTCCTGGACCCCGCCACCGGCCGCTTGCTCGGCACCCGCAGTGTCCTGACCCGCAAGGTGACTGGCTGGCGCCTCCCGGTTGGGACCATCATCGACCAGAGCGTGTTCCTCGAGGCGTCCGTGGTCGACTCCCGGACCACACGGCCAGGAGCAGTCCCGCAAACGCCCTGAGTGCGGCCTGCGGAGCCAGACCCGGTCTCGGATACGTGTGCGAGCGGGGGGATTCGAACCCCCACGTCCAGGGGACACCGGGACCTAAACCCGGCGCGTCTGCCGGTTCCGCCACGCTCGCGAGCTGCACGTTGAGCCTACCGCACCCTCCGAACCGGCCTGCTTGGCAGACTCCGGACGACTCAAGGTTTGCGAAGCTGCCGTAGCGCAGCGGGCCGGAACCGGAGTTCGTACTGGCGGACGGTCACTGCCCGCCGGCAAGGCCGAGTTCCTCCCAGACCTGCTCGGCCGGGACCGACGGGCCCTGTTCGGCGAGTGCCCGGTGGGCCGCAATGACGTCGGCGGCGTCCTCGAGCGCCTCCAGGTAGGCGGCCGCGTCGGCAGGGACCACCGCGGCGATCGGTGTGCCGCCACGGGTGAGGTAAACCACCTCGCCAGCGGCCGCCTCACGCACTGCGTCGGCGGGCGCGGTGTCGTCGGGTGGCAGCTCGTAGGCGTGCTCGGTCATGGTCGCTATCGTAACCCCTCGCCCTTGAACCGGCGCCTATTCGAGGTAGTCGCGGAGTTTTTGGCTGCGGGAGGGGTGGCGCAGCTTCGACAGGGTCTTGGACTCGATCTGGCGGATCCGCTCCCGGGTCACCCCGAACTCCCGCCCCACCTCCTCCAGCGTGCGCGGGTGCCCGTCGGTCAACCCGAAGCGCAGCTGGATCACCTTCTTCTCCCGCTCCGACAGGGTGTGCAGCACCGAGTCCAGCTGCTCCTGCAACAGGATGAACGAGGCCGCGTCCACCGGCACGACCGCGTCGGAGTCCTCGATGAAGTCCCCCAGGTGGGAGTCCTCCTCCTCCCCGATCGGCGTCTCCAGGCTGACCGGCTCCTGGCTGACCTT
>DASQWY010000190.1:0-6359 GCA_035640005.1 Actinomycetes bacterium | reverse complement strand
GAGCGCCGCTTGGGATCCGACCGCACGGTGGTGTCCAGGACCTCGACCTCGCCCGCGAGGAAATGCCGCCAGGCTGGTGGCCGTGGTGCGCGCAGCTGCTTGCCCATGCCCAAGCCCGTGATCGACCAGGCTCGGATGCTGAAGATCACCAGCGCAGCACTGGCCGAGTTGGCCACAAGGACCGGCACGTATCTACGAGACCGCGGGCTGGACCTGCGGCTCGCGCGAGGGTTGGACGAGCAGGCCCTGGCGATGTACCAGCGGCTCGCGGATCGGCGATCAGCGTCTGACAGGTGATCGCATGGGTCGCGGGGCGTTGGTCAGGACAGCTGCTTGCGCAGCAGCGTCAAGGTCGTGCGGTACCTGAAGCGGCGGCCGCCGGCGTTGGTGGTCTCCCAGGAGGCGTCTTCGGTGCCGCACTCGGTGTAGCTGAGACGCTGGTAGAGCCTGAGGGCGCCAGGGTTGTTGGGCTCAACGCCAACCATGGCGTCCACGCCGCGGGCGCGGATGCGCCCTTCCATGGCCTGGATGAGCAACCTCCCGTAGCCGTGCCCGGTGGGATTGGCGGCGAGCTGCAGCATCGTGCCGTAGCCGGGATGCTCGGCGTAGTCGATGCCACCCTTGGCGACGATGCGCCCGTCGGTGGTCCGCACGGCAAGGTAGTCAACCTCGCCGGATGCCGCGCGCCCCAGGTAGCGGGCGACGCTCTCCAGGTGGGCGGGGCCGCCCGACCAGGCGATGGCCGGGAGGTCTGCCTCCGTGAGGTCGTCGACTCTCAGGGTGTCGAGGCTGGGGTGCGGTTGCGACATAGGGGGACCGCTGCGTGTCGCATCACGTGCCGAACAGGCGGCCGGCGAGGGTTGCCTCGGCGGTGAGCACGGGCTCGCCGGCGCTGCGCGCCAGCGCGATCCGGTGCGTCCCATCGGCGATGCGCCACCGTCCAGCGGTGCCGTCGAAGGTGGCCAGCAGCCGGGGGTCGGCCGTCATCGTCACCTGCCGTGACTCGCCGGGTTGCAGCTGCACCCGCTCGAACCCGAGCAGCCGCATCCGCTCGTCACCGGCCGCCTCCGTCAGGTAGAGCTGCGGGACGTCGGCGCCCTCGCGGTCGCCGGTGTTGGTGACGGTGAAGGTCGCGCTGACGGTGTCGCCGCCGCTGACCTCCAGGTCGCGGTACGCGAACGTCGAGTAGCCAAGGCCGTGACCGAAGGGGTAGAGCGGCAGCTGGTGCCGCCTGGCGAACCAGCGGTAGCCGACCTCGGCACCCTCGTCGTACTCGATGGTGACCGGGGTGCCCCAGGGCGTGCCGAGGCCGGGCAGCTCCGGACGGGGGGTCTGGGCGAGGTCGGCCGGGAAGGTGACCGGCAGGCGGCCGGACGGGTTCACGGCGCCGGTGAGGATCTCGGCGATCGCCTGGCCGCCGGCCTGCCCGGGGTACCAGGCCTGCATGATCGCCTTGACCTTGTCGCGCCACGGCATCGCGACCGGGTTGCCGGTCTCCAGCACCACGATCGTGTTCGGGTTCGCGTCGGCCACCGCCTCGATCACCGCGTCCTGGCCCCACGGCAGCGACAGGTCGGCGCTGTCGAAGCCCTCGCCCTCCACGCGGATCCCGAAGGCGACGACCACATCCGAGCGCTTCGCCAGCAGGGCCGCCTCGGCCGGGCTCATGCCCGGGTCGAACTCGATCCGCGCCCGGGGGAGGAGCTTCTCCAGCTCCGCCAACGGCGCCGACGGGAGGAGGTACAGGTTCCGCGCGCCCCCCATGATCCCCGGGCCGCCGATCGGGATGACCGCCGCGTACCCGCCCGGCGGGGTGACCGCGCTGGAGCCGGCGCCGGTCGGCACCCCTTCCTGGGCGTGGCCGCCGACCACGGCGACGCGCGCGGTCGTGTCGGTCGCCAGCGGCAGCGCGCCGTCGTTCTTCAGCAGCACGATCCCCTGGCGGGCGGCTTCCAGCGCGACCTGGTGATGGCCGGCCGGGTCGACCTCGGGCGCCGGCCCCCAGGCGTCCACACCGACCGCGTACATCGAGCGCAGGATCCGCCGGACCATCTCCGACAGGCGCGCCTTGGGCAGCCCGCCCTCGGCGTGGGCCGCCCTGAGCGGCTCGGTGAACGCCTCGGCCTTCCACAGCAGCACGTCGATCTGGAGGCCGGACTCCTGGTCGAGCCCCCGCAGGGCGAACTCCCAGCTCGGGGTGGCGCCCCAGTCCGACATCACCCAGCCGCGGTAGCCCCAGGCGCCCTTGAGGACCTCCTGGAGCAGCACGCTGTTGCCGCCGGCGTAGTCGCCGTTCACCTTGTTGTAGCCGGTCATGACCGCGCCGGGCTCCGAGCGCTCGATCGCGACCTGGAACGCCAGCAGGTCGGACTCGCGGTGCGCGGCCGGGTCGATGATCGCGTCCAGCCAGTGGCGGTTGGTCTCGTTGCAGTTGAGCGAGAAGTGCTTGAGCGTGGAGATGACGCCCTCGGCCTGGGTCCCGTTGACGGCCTCGGCGCCGAGGACGGCGGTGAGGTAGGGGTCTTCGGAGTAGTACTCGAAGTTGCGCCCGTTGCGCGGGTCGCGGGCCAGGTTGATCCCGCCGGCCAGCACCACGTTGAACCCTCGGCCGCGCGCCTCGTGGCCGAGCACCGCGCCTCCGTCGTGCGCGAGCCGCGGGTTGAAGCTAGAGCCCACGACGATCGACGCGGGCAGCGCGGTGGCGCCCCGGTCGTCGGGCCGGTAGCCGGGGTTGGTGATCCCCATGCTGGCATCGCTCATCAGCAGCGCCGGGACCCCTAGGCGCGGCACGCCGGGCGTGTAGCCCGCGCTCATCGGCACCCCCTCCGGGATGCGCTCGTCCCGGACCGGCAGCACGGGAGTGGTCCCCATGACGCTGACCAGCAGCGAGAACCGCTCCTCGTCGGTCATCTGCTCCTCGGTCGCGCGGGCCCGCCCGTCAGGGTCGGAGCCGGGGGTTCCAGCGGTGGAGGCCATGGTCAGGCAGGCAGCGCCGCGAACACGTGCCACTCGTCGGGCACCCCCTTGAGCGCGTGCCTCCCCCGGTCCTCGAAGCGGATCCCCGAGCCCACCACCAGGTCCTTGACGGTTGAGGAGACGACCACCTCGTCGGATTGGGCGAGCGAGGTCAGCCGGGCGGCGATCGCCACGGCGATGCCGCCCACGTCGTCGCCGACCAGCTCGATCTCGCCGGTGTGCAGGCCCGCCCGCACGTGCAGGCCCAGGGTGGCGACCCCGCGTTCGATCGCGCCGACGCAGCGGATCGCCCGGGCGGGGCCGTCGAAGGTGGCCAGCAGCCCGTCGCCGGTCGACTTGATCATGCGGCCGCGGGCGGCCTCGACCTCCCGGCGGGCGACGGAGTCGTGGACCTGCAGCAGCTCACGCCAGCGCCGGTCGCCCATGGCCGCCGCCTTCGCGGTCGAGTCGACGATGTCGGTGAAGGCGACCGTGGCCAGCACCCGATCGCCGCCGGGCACCTGCGGAGCGCCGGTGATGAACGCCTCCAGCTCGTCCAGGAAGCGGTCGGCGTCCGCGGCCGCCCAGGGCCAGTGCCCGCCGCTGGCCAGCTCCAGGTACCGCGCGCCCGGGATGTGCTCGGCCAGGTAGCGTCCCTGGCTGGGCATCACGAACAGGTTCCCCGCCGACTGGACCACCATCGTCGGCACCGCGATCGCCCCCAGCACGTCGCGGACGTCCAGCTCGAAGGCCAGCTGCTGCTTGCGGACCGCCCGCCGCGGGCTGCCGGCGGCCCGCTCCAGCCGTGCCCACCAGCCGAGGGCGAACTCCTCCCCAGCCAGCTCGGGCGCCAGCACCTGCAGGTGCAGCGGGTCGGTGGTTCCCCAGGTGCCCCGCAACCCCTCGATCCACGTCTGCTGCGCGGAGACGGGCATGCCGGCGCGGTAGCCGGGCGCGCGGGCCAGCCGCGCGAACGAGTTCACCGTGACCAGCGCCTGCACCCGGTCGGGATGGGAGGCGGCGACCAGCATGCACAGCTGGCCGGCATGACCGTGCCCGACCAGCGCCGCACGCCGTGAGCCGACCGCGTCCAGCACCGTGCGGACGTCGTCCATCCACTCCTCGAGCGGCGGCAGGTCCTCGGTGGGGTCCGACAGCCCGACCCCGCGCATGTCGAAGAAGATCAGCCGGCCGTAGCTGGCGGACCGCCGCAGGAACCGCTCGGTCTGGGGGTTCTCCCACGCCAGCTCGATGTTCCCTGCCCAGTCGAACGCGAGCAGGACGTCGACCGGGCCGTCCCCGACGACCTGGTAGGCGAGCTGCAGGTCCCCGCTGTCCGCGTAGCTGATGTGCGGGATCACGGTTGCAGTCTGGCACGACTACGGGTCGGGCGGTTGCGGGGGCTCCCTGGCCGTGCTGGCCGGGAAGCCGGTCGGCCTGCACCATCCGCGGCCCGCGGCCGAAAACCGCTTGCGCCGTGGCGCGGCGGCCGGCAGCATGCCGGCAGGATCGCCGGGGAGCAGAGGAGGTGTGTCGTGGCCAGGACCGTCGTCCGGGAGGTTGTCAGCCATGACCCTCCCGCGCATCTCCCCGGCCGCTGACGCCGCCGACGCGCGCCGCTCCGGGGGATGCCACCCCACAAGGAGCACAGGTTGCGCGAGCGCGACATCGAAACCCGCTACGAGCTGTACGAAGACGACGCCGACGCGCCCATCGCCGAGCGGATGCGCCGCGACCGCGGCGAGCGGCAGGGGCCGCGCACCCGGGGCCGGCTGACCGAGCAGGCACGCGCCCGCCTCGCCCAGGAGCGCGACGCGGCCGCCTGGGACGCCGGCCCGCCGCAGGGCGACCGCTGGTCGAGCTGGGACGGCGCCGAGGAGGTCGGCCCGCGGCCGCACCCGAGCTGGCTGATCACCGACCTCGGCGCCGTCGACCACGAGCACGGCGTCCTCAAGACCGGCAAGGAGGCCGACGTGTTCCTGCTGGAACGCGCCGCAGCCGACGGCGACCGGGCCTGCCTGCTGGCCGCCAAGCGCTACCGCGGCGGCGACCACCGGCTGTTCCACCGCGACGCCGGCTACCTGGAGGGCCGGCGGGTCAGGGCCAGCCGCGAGATGCGGGCGATGGAACGCCGCAGCCACTTCGGCCGCAACCTCATCGCCCAGCAGTGGGCGGTGGCCGAGTTCGCCGCCCTGGGCGAGCTGTGGGCAGCCGGCGCGCCGGTGCCCTACCCGGTACAGCGGATCGGCACCGAGCTGCTGCTGGAGTTCATCGGCGACGCCGACGGCACGGCCGCGCCGCGCCTGGTCCAGCTGCGCCCCGGCGCGGACGAGCTGGCCGACCTGTGGGAGCAGCTGGTCGACGCCATGGTGCTGCTGGCCAGGCGCGGCCGCACCCACGGCGACCTGTCGGCCTTCAACCTGCTGGTCCACGGCCGGGCGCTGGTCATGATCGACCTGCCGCAGCTGGTCGACGTGGTGGCCAACCCGCAGGGCCGCGCGTACCTGCAGCGGGACGTGCGCGCGGTCGCCGGCTGGTTCGTGGCGCGCGGGCTGTCCAACGACCTCGCCGACCCGGACGTCCTGGTCGAGCTGCTGCTCGGCGAGGCCGGCCTGCGCTGACGGCCCCGCCAACCCGGCCGCCGCCGACGCGCAGGCCCGCCGCCACCACGAACGATGCCGGCTGCGGCGCGATGTCGACGGCCGGGTGACGGTGACCCTCCCGCGGCGAGCGGCGGGCCGGGCCGGGCCAGCGCCCGGTTATCCTGGGTCATGGTGACGGCGGTGCTGGGTCGATGCCCCGTTCTGGTGGAACGGGACGAGGAGCTGCGCGCGCTGTCCGCCCTGGCGGCCCGGGTCGCGGGGGGCGGGACGGCCCGTGCGGTGGTGGTGACCGGTGCGGCCGGAACCGGCAAGTCGCGGCTGGCCCGCGAGTTCCTGGCCTCGCTCCCCGACGGCTGGGCGACGGCGACCGTGCGGCTGTCGCCGACCCTGGTGCTGCTGCCGACGCCGCCGCCGCGGCGGCCGCTGGCGATGGTGGTCGAGGACGCCCACCACCTCGACCCCGGCCAGCTGGACACCCTCCCCGACCAGCTCGACGGGCTCGGCGCGGTGCTGCTGGTGCTCACCTGCCGCCTCGGCCACCAGCCGGGACGCGACGCCACCCTGCGGGTGGTCGCCCGGCTGGTCCGCACCGAGGGCATCCAAGAGCTGCGGCTGGGCCCGCTGTCGCCGGCGGGGGTCGAGCGGATGGCGGCGGCGATGGGCAGGTACCCGCCGGCCGACCTGTACGCCCGCACCGGCGGCAACCCGTTCTGGGCCGAGGAGCTGCTGCGCGCCACCGACCGGGTCCCATGGACCGTGGTGGAGGCGGTCACCGCCCAGCTGGAGGCGCTGCCGGAGGCG
>DASQWY010000189.1:0-2730 GCA_035640005.1 Actinomycetes bacterium | reverse complement strand
ACGATCTCCGACAGGAACAGGGTCATCGTCCACGGCCGCGGGTAGACGCGGCGTTCGATGTCGATCACCTGCGGGACGTGGCGGCGGCGCATCCGCCCCAGCTCGATCGGCAGCGGCGTGGCCGGGTCGCCGTACTGGCGGCGGTGGGGGTGCAGGGTGGCCATCGCTCAGCTCCCGGTCCGCTCGGAGGCCAGGCGCCGCTCCACCGACGGGTCCACGTCGGGCCGGCGCAGGTACAGCGGGGTCACGTCCAGCGCGCGGCTGGTCTCCTCGCGCAGGAAGCGGGGCAGCGCCAGCTCTACCAGGGCGGCCGCCGACGGCGCCGCCAGCTGCACCGAGCCGAGCTGGCAGTGGTCGCCGAGCCGCTCGAACACCGCCCGGTGGGCGAAGGCGCCGTCGCCGCACAGCAGCACGTCCTCGCCCCTGGCCTCGATTCCGGCGGCGACCTGGTCGGGCCGCAGCACCTGGTGCTCGGTCACCCGCACCACCCCGCCCGGCACGACCCGGTACAGGGCGACGAACACCTCGCGGCGGCGCGCGTCGATGGTCGGGCAGATCGTCCGGTGCGCGTGGCGGTGGGCGAAGGCGAGCAGGTCGAGGCTTGGCACCGCCACCACCGGCAGCCGCCACGCCTGGGCCAGCGCCTTGGCGGTGGACACGCCGACCCGCAGGCCGGTGAACAGCCCGGGGCCGATCCCGACCGCCAGCCCCGCCAGCGAGCCCGGCTCCACCCCGGCCTGGTCGAGGACCCAGCGGACGGCGGGAGCCAGCAGCTCGGCGTGGCGCCGCTGGTGGCGGACGGCAACCTCGGCGAGGGTTCCGGCCTCCGAGCCGACGGCCACGCTGGTCGTCGGGGTGGCGGTGTCCATGGCCAGGACCAGCACGCGGGGGACCTTCCTTCCGGGCACGAGCGGAAAACGTATTGTGGCATCTCAAGCCGGCGCCGCGCCGTCCGATGCATCCCCAGAGATGGCACGCGTGCTGATCGTCCAGGGCCACGCCCGCACCAGGGGCGACACGGCCGCCACCCTCCGGGCCGAGGGCCACGACGTGGTGGAGGCGGGCTCGGCCGACTCGGGCGTGCGCATGGCCCACGAGCAGGGCCCCGACGTGGTGCTGCTGGACCCGATGCTGCCCGACCGCTCCGGCTACGAGCTGTACGCCAGCCTGCAGCGCGACCCGCGGACCCTCACCATCCCGGTGCTGTTCCTGCCGGCGACCGCCGAGGAGCCGGCCAGGGAGGGCGACGGGCCGTGGACGCCCCCGGCCGGCCTGGACATCGTCACCCGCCTCGGCCTGGCCCTGCGCACCAAGGCCGTCAACGACGAGCTGCGGCTCGCCGACGTGAGCCTGCGCACGACCGTGCTCACCGACCCGCTCACCGGGCTGGCCAACCGGCGCGCCGGCGAGGAGCGGCTGCGCACCGCCACCGGCCTGGCGCGGGTGGGGCTCGGGCCGCTGTCGGTCGCCCTCGCCGACCTGGACGGCTTCGCCGAGGTCAACGAGCGCCTCGGCTACGCCGTCGGCGACCAGCTGCTGCAGGCGTTCGCCGCCCTGCTGCACGACTCCTGCCGCGGCGGGGACACCATCGCCCGCCACGAGGGGGAGGCGTTCCTGGTGCTGCTGCCGGGCACACGCCTGGACGCCGCCTGGTACGTGGCCGAGCGGGTCCGCCGCAAGACGGCCGCGCTGGCCGCCGCCTTCGGTCCCGAGCCGCGCCTGACCGTCTCCTTCGGCGTGGTCGAGCACCGCACCGAGGACGGCTGGAAGGAGCTGCTCGCCCGCGCCGCGACCGCCCTGACCCGCGCCAAGCGCGCCGGCCGCAACCGCTGCGAGGTGGCGTAGGCGCGGAAGCGGCATACTCGGTGCATGCCGCCGGGAGCCTCCCTCGCCGTCACCGCCGCCAGCGGGCAGCTCGGCGGGCGGGTGGCCCGCCGCCTGGCCGCCGCAGGGGTGGCGCAGCGCCTGGTGGTGCGCGACCCCGCCCGGGCGCCGCGGCTGCCGGGCGCGGAGGTGGTCGCGGCCGCCTACCAGGACGGCGAGGCGATGCGCCACGCCCTGGACGGCGTGGCCACGCTGCTGCTGGTGTCCGCCTCCGAGCAGGAGGGCCGGGTGCGCGTGCACACCAGCGCCGTGGACGCGGCCGTCGCCGCCGGGGTCGGGCGGATCGTCTACGTGTCGTTCCTGGCCGCCGCCGAGGACGCCACCTTCACCTTCGCTCGCGACCACTGGCACACCGAGCAGCACGTGCGCGCCGCCGGGGTGCGCCACACCTTCCTGCGCGACAGCCTCTACCTGGACTACGTGCCCCTGTTCGCCGGGGGCGACGGCGTCATCCGCGGGCCCGCCGGCGACGGGCGGGTGGCCGGGGTCGCCCGCGACGACGTCGCCGACGTGGCCGTGGCGGTCCTGCTCGGGGAGGGGCACGACGGGCGCACCTACGACCTGACCGGGCCGGAGGCGTTCACCCTGGCCGGGGCGGCCGAGGAGCTGTCCCGCGCCAGCGGCCGCGCGGTCAGCTACCACGCCGAGACCGTCGAGGAGGCGTACGCGTCGAGGGCCTCCTTCGGAGCCCCCGGCTGGGTGGTCGACGGCTGGGTGAGCACCTACCTGGCCATCGCCGCCGGCGAGCTGGACGTCACCAGCGACGCGGTGGCGAGGCTCGCCGGCCACCCGCCGGCCGGGCTGACCGCGTGGCTGCGCGGCAACCCCGACGGCTGGCGCCACCTG
>DASQWY010000188.1:0-20656 GCA_035640005.1 Actinomycetes bacterium | reverse complement strand
CGTCGCTGGGGTCCTTGACGCGCAGGCCCCAGCGCACGCCGTCGTAGCGCGCCAGGTTGGAGGAGCACTCGGCCGGCGCGATCAGGTAGTAGGCGGACAGCGCGTACTCGAACGAGGGCAGGGACGTCTCCTCGAGGTGGGCGCCGAGCCGCTCCAGCCGGTCCAGCCCCTCCCGCACCCGGGCGAGCACGCCCGGCTCGGACCCCGCCCCGAACATCTCCTTCACGACCCCGACGCGCAGGCCGCGTACCCCCTCCTCCAGCCGTGAGGTGAAGTCGCCGGGGGCGTCCGGGACGGAGGTGGAGTCCATCGGGTCGTGGCCGGCGACGACCTCCAGCAGGGTGGCGGCGTCGCGCACGTCGCGGGTGAGCGGGCCGACCTGGTCGAGGGAGGAGGCGAAGGCGATCAGCCCGTAGCGACTGACCAGCCCGTAGGTCGGCTTCACGCCGACGATGCCGCACAGGGCGGCCGGCTGGCGGATGGAACCGCCGGTGTCGGTGCCGATGCCGAGCACCGCCTGGCCGGCGGCGACCGCCGCGGCCGACCCGCCGCTGGAGCCGCCGGGGACCCGGCCGGGGTCCCAGGGGTTGCGGGTCGGCCCGAACCCGGAGTTCTCGGTGGAGGAGCCCATCGCGAACTCGTCCATGTTGGTCTTGCCGACCACCACCACCCCGGCACGGCGCAGGCGGGTGACCACGGTGGCGTCGTAGGGCGGCACGTACTCGTCGAGGATGCGGGACCCGGCGGTGGTGCGGATCCCCTTGGTGACCAGCACGTCCTTGAGCCCGAGGGGGACGCCGGCGAGCGGGCCGAGCGGCTCGCCCCGGTCGCGGGCGGCGTCGACCGCGGCGGCGTCGGCGAGGGCCTGCTCGCCGGTGACGGTGAGGAAGGCGTTGAGCAGGTCGTCGGTGGCGCGAATGCGTTCCAGGGCGGCCTCGGTGGCGGCCACCGCGGTCGCCTCGCCGGCGCGGAAGCGGTCGGCCAGCTCGTGGGCGGTGAGGTCGGACAGGGAGGGCGTCATGGTTCCTCCTCGATAATGCGGGGGACCATGAAGCGGTCCTGCTCGACCTCGGGGGCGGTCGACAGCGCCTCCTCGCGGGTGAGGCAGGGGCCGACCACGTCGTCGCGCCAGACGTTGACCCTCGGCAGCGGGTGGGCGGTCGGCGGCACGCCCTCGGTGGGCAGCCGCGCGACCTTCTCGGCCTCCTCGAGGATCACCGATAGCTGCGCCTGGAAGCGGTCGAGCTCCTCCTCGGTGAGGGCGAGGCGGGCGAGGCGGGCGACGTGCTGGACGTCGGCGCGGCTGATCGGCATGGGGCGTCCTTCGGCTTGGTCGACGGTCGTTCGAGTCTAACCAAGCCGGCGGGCACGCTGCCGCCGGTTTCCACAGGGGGTCAGCCGAGCTCCTGGGCGAGCTCGACCACGAAGCCGTCGGGGTCGAGCAGGTGCAGGGTACGGTGGCCCCAGGCGCGGTCGACCGGGCCGGTGAGGACCGCGGCGCCGGCCGCCCGCAGCCGGGCCGCCTCGGCGTCCACGTCGTCGACCAGGAAGCAGACCTCGCCGCCGGGGCCGCCCGCGGACGCCGGCCGGCCGAGCAGCTCGGGGAGGCTGGCCCGGTCGAACAGGCCGAGCTTGGTCCCCTCCACGGCGAACTCGGCGTAGGTCTTGTCCCGGAACTTGAAGGGGACGCCGATCAGGTCGCGGTAGAACGCGATCGAGCGGTCCAGGTCCGCGACGTAGAGGATCACGTAGTCGACGCGGCGCATGGGCGCATTGAAGCACGGGAGGAGACTCGGCGACATGGGCGGCTGGCCGGCGACCGAGGCGGCGCTCGTGCGGCTCCAGGACGAGCTCGGGCGGGCGGCGCCGGCCGCGTGGGCGCCGGCGGCGGGGCGGCCGCTGCTGGGCGGCTGCTACGTGTGCTTCGCGCGCGGGACGGCCGGTCCGGGCGGTGCCGGCGACCCCGGCGTGGCCGGCGCCGCAGTCGTCCGGGGCCGCCGGCTGCTCGGCGCGGCCACCGCCGCCGGCCCGGCCGGCGCGCCCTACCGGCCGGCGCTGCTGGCCCTGCGGGAGGGGCCGCTGCTGGAGGCGGCGGTGCGGGCGCTGCCGCTGCGGCCCGAGGTGCTGCTGGTGAACGCCACCGGCCGCGACCACCCGCGCCGGGCCGGGCTGGCCGTGCACCTCGGCGCCGTGCTGGACCTGCCGACGGTGGGCGTGACCGACCGGCCGCTGCTGGCCGGCGGGCCGCCGCCGGCCGGCGAGGCCGGCGCCACCGCGCCCCTGCTGCTCGACGGCGAGCCGGTCGGCTGCTGGCTGCGGACCCGTGCCGGGGTGCGGCCGGTGGCCGTGCACGCGGCCTGGCGGACCAGCGTCGACGCCGCGGTCGCGGTGGTGCTGGCCGCCGCCACGCGCCGGCCCGCCCGCACCCCCGAGCCGCTGCGGCGCGCCCGCACCGCCGCCCGGGTCGCCAGGTCGCGGTCGGGCGGGTGAGTCGACGGCTTCAGAGCAGCGACGCCACCGCCCGTTCCAGCTCCCTGCGGTGCACGATCCGCGCGACCAGGTAGCCCTCCGAGACGGTCGGCAGGTTGCGCCGTACGGCGAGGCTGGACGCCTCCGACCGGTCCAGCGGGCGGTAGACGATGCGGTAGTCCCCAACCCGCAGGCGAAGCCACGGAGCCGCGCCCTCGAGCGCCTTGATGTCCAGGTTGCCGGGCTGTGGGATGGCGGCGAGCCCGACGTTCAGCGCGTCGATCACGGCCTTGCGGTCCGGGCCAGACCCCAGGCGCTTGAGGTCTCGGCCGGCCTTGCTCGACAGCTCGACGTGGGCGCGCATCTGCTTGTCAGCTGTCCAGCTCCGCGAGCACGTCGTCGAGCGCGTGGGTTTCGCCGGCGTGCAGCTCCTGGTCGGCCTTGACGCGGTCGCGGATGAACTGCCGTCCGCGCGCCAGCAGGTAGTCCTCGAGCCCCTCGGAGTCGACGGGCACGACCACGGCGACCGGCCGGCCGTGCACCGTGACGATGACCGGACGGCGCGTACGCTCGACCGAGTTGACGATCTTGCTGGCGTTGCGGCCCAGCTCCCGCACCCCGATGGTACCCATCCCACACACCTCCGATGTACGTCTAGTTAGACGTACATCGGTAGTCTAGCAGGGGAACCTCAGTGTTCAAGCGTCGGTTGTGAGGATTGGAGCCGCAGCGGCCTCAGGGTGCGCGTTACCCGCCACGCTGACGGCAGAGCCCAACCAGGTCACAGCGGTCGCATGCGCTACACCACGTGGGGTGACGGGGCAGGTCGTTGGCGCGCAGCGCGTCGCCGGCCGCTCGGATCTTCCCGCGGATGCCGCCGAGCAGGTCGCTGTCGACCATCTCCCGCACGTTGCTCGCCCGTTCATCGAGGTTGAGGATCTCGATGAGGTCAGCCGACTCTCCGGTCAGCTCCTGGTAGCCGAGCGCGTACACGTGGAGCTGGTCGCGGGTCACGTCCTCGGCTTGGGCGCGCTCGGTCGACTTGAAGTCGACGATCGACGTCTCGTCGGTGTCGAGCTTCTTGATGAGGTCGATCCGTCCCTCGACGGTGATCCCCGGCGCGACGTGCACTTGGACCTGCTGCTCGGAATAGAGGGTCCGCGGCAGGGACTCGGCATTGTCATCGAGGTAGCGGCGGATCGCCTTGATCGCGGCATGGCGAAGTTGCCGGTGCAGCTCCGGGTAGGCGAACGGGGCGTGCAGGTGCCGGTCGACCAGGCTCTCGACCTCCGCGTCACCCACGTAGTCGCCTCGGATCGCCCGCTTGTGCATCTCGGCCAGCGCGTCGTGGATCGACTTGCCGTAGCCGAGCGCCTCGTGCAGCGGCGGGTTGAAGCCGTACAGCAGGCGGAGCTTGAACTGGTACGGGCACTCGAACAGGTACTTCAGCTCGCTGAAGCTGAGCGCGACCTCCGGCGTCTCCCGCCGCGGCCGAGGTGGGAGTTGACCGGCGGGGTTGAGCGGCGGCTCCCGGGTCAGCACCGCCCAGTGGCCGGTGGCGAAGTCGAAGAACTCGGACCGGCCCGCATACATCCTTCCCTGGCCGGGCGAGTAGGTCATCGCGAGGTACTTCTGGGCCCGGGTGACGGCGACGTAGAACAGGCGGCGCTCGTCCTCCAGCAGCCCGCGGTAGCGGTCGGCGTCGTGGATCGCCTCCCGCGGGAGCAGGTGGAAGATGTTCAGGCCGCCCTGTCGTCGGGAAGGGAACCGGTTGCGACGCATGGCCGGGATGAACACGGCTGGCCACTGCATGCCCTTTGCCTGGTGGACGGTGGAGATCGTGACGGCATCCGGGGTGGGGTAGCCCACGTCCTCGTCGCTCTCGGCGTAGTAGTCGGGGGCCTGGTGAACCAGCCACTTGGAGAAGCTCTCGTACTTGCGCTGCGGCTCCGACGAGAAGTTGATCTGCTCGAAGTCGGAGATCGCCTGGCTGAACTTTCCGAGGTTGTAGAAGGCCAGCTCGCCACGGTTGGAGCTGGGCGGGGACGGGACGCGCTCCTCGCGCAGCCCGACCGCCTCCAGGAAGTCCAAGTAGGTGCGCTGGATGTTGTAGGTGCCCCAGCGCTGTCCGGGGCGCCAGTCGCGAGCCCCGTCGAGCACCTTCAGGCCCTGTCGCAGGTCGGTGGTGGTCAGGCCGAGGTCCGCCGCGATCCACGCCGCGACCACGTCGTCGGCGGGGACCTCGCCGTTCACGTACTGGAAGGCGGCGACGGCCGCTTGGACCTCTGGAGCGTCGAACAGTCGCGTGAGCCCCTTCATGACGTAGGGGATGCGGCGGCGCCGCAGCTCCTGCACCAGCGCGTCGGCGTCGTTGGCGACGCTGCGGAACAGCACGGCGGCGTCCGACCACGAGATGCCCCGCGGCACGGCGCCCGGCTCGTCTTGGAACGCCGTGCCGCGGAGGCGCTCGATGCGGTCGCAGATCCACCTCGCCTCGGCCGTGTCGTCGTCGAACTGCAAGGCCAGCAGGTCGCCGCGTTCATAGGTCTGGTGTCCCGCGCCAACCATCTCCTTGGCGAGCCGCTCGCCGTTCAGCTCCGCGATGGCCTGGCCGAGCTGCACCACACCCTTGCTGGATCGGAAGTTGTCAGCCAGCGTCACCCGATGGACGCCGTCGTAGCGGTCGGCGAAGGTGAGGATGTTGGATACCTCGCTCCCCCGCCACTGGTAGATGGTCTGGTCGTCGTCGCCGACGACGCAGATGTTCGCGCCGAAGGCGCAGAGCGACCGCACCAGCCGCTCCTGGATCGGGTTGACGTCCTGGTACTCGTCGACGACCAGGTAGCGCACGTTCTCGCGCACGTAGGCGATTAGGGGGGCCGCGGTCGGGTCGGCGTCGTCGCTCTCGAGCAAGGCGACGGCGGCGTCGAGGATCTCGGCATAGTCGAAGTGGCGGTGCTGGTGGATGAGCCGCTTGTAGCCGGCGAGCGCCTCGCAGATCGGCGGTGGCACGAGGTCCCAGTCGATCTGGTCCTCGCGGAGGATGTTCAGCAGCTGCAGGTACAGACGGGAGTGCACGTAGCGCTGGAGCGGCTTGGACGAGCCGTTCACCCGGTACTCGAGCGTCGTGAGCCCGCTCTTCTTGCTGTTGCGGTCGATCAGCAGGCGGGTCTGGATCTCGTTGAGCACGCCGTACTTGAAGGTCGTCGGCACGTGGGTCCGGAGCAGCTCGAGCGCGTAGCCGTGCATCGTGCCGACGAACATTTCGGCCAAGCCGTGGATGTTGCCGAAGCGGTCCTCCACCAGCCGGCTGATGCGGTCCTTCAGCTCGGCGGCGGCCTTGTCGGTGAACGTGAAGGCGACCACGTTGCGTGGGTGGACACCGGGAAGCTCGAGCAGGCGGACGATCCGTTCGGAGATCACCTGGGTCTTGCCTGACCCGGCGCACGCGACGATGTGCAGCGGCCGGTCGAGCGTCCCGATGGCCTCAAGCTGCGCCTTGGTGTAGGCGGTCACGGCCGTGCCCAGATGGCGACGACCGCCTCGGCCAGCTGCCGTCCGCGTACCTCGATGGCCTCCTCCGACCAGGATTGCGGCCAGCCGTCGACGATCTGCCGGTTGAGCATCAGCACGCTGTGGTCGCCCAGCAGCGACCGCTTGCCCTTGCGGGCCTGGACCCGCGCGGTTGCCTCCTGGTCCGTCCAGGGCCGGTTCGACAAGGCCGGGTTCAGCCGCCCGTTGACCAGCGTGAGGTTGCCGAGGGTGTGAACCAAGCGGTCCCGGCGAGTGGCACGCGCCTCGTCCGATCCCGGCGGCAGGAGCCAGTGCTCCCGCCAGCCCTGCGGCATCACGTGCTCGATCGTGAGCCTGCCGCGGATGCAGTGCTGCTCCTCGGACTTCGGGGTGCGGCAGTGGTCCTCGATGGCTTCGAGCACCATCCGCAGCCGGGCGCGGGTGATTGCCGTATAGAGCGGTTGGACGAGGACGTTGTCGACGACTTCGGCGTCGCGCGGCCAGCGTGTCGCGTCGGCGGTCTGGCTGGCGAGGTGGGCGCGTACCCGGTCGCCTACCGTGCTCGACTCGCCGTCGCGGGTAAGACCGAGCAGCTCGACGACGAGCTTGTTGTAGGCCTTCGTGCCCAGCCGGCAAAGCATGCGGCGGACCAGCCAGCTCTCGATCGCGGTCAGTGCCATCCGGCGCTGCCCGGGTGGTACGTCCATCTCTGGCTGCCCGAACAACCACAGCAGGAACGGCCCGAACGCGAAGGCGTCCAGGACCGACAGCGCACGGTAGGCGAACGTGCCTTCCGGCGAGGTCCACGGCGCCGACTCAAGCCGCTCGTAGACGCCCGCGGAGGCGGCCAGCTCCTCGACGGTGTCCAACACGCCCCGGCCGGGCTCGGCCAGGTAGTCCCGGAAGTCGACGAAGATGCGGTCCGCCTGGACCTCGCGGGTGCGCTTCATGACCAGCCAGTAGTTTAGGAAGACATCGATGCGAGGTCGGTGAAGCCGGCCCTGGCGAATCTCCCGACGCCACAGCTTCGAGTCGAACGCACGCCAATGGCGCTCGTAGAGGTCATTGACGTCGAGGCGTTCCTGATCCGCCCGCTGGAACACGAGGTTCTTGACCAGGTCAGCGGCGAGCAGGGGGGTGCCCCGATGGTTCAGGGTCTCGAAGATGACCTGCGCGTTGTCGCCCGGTTCCAGGTCGATCACGACCACCCGGAGGTAGTGCGCGAGCGTCCGGGCGAGCGCGGCGAGCCGCAGCGCCGCCTTGTCCGGATCGCCCGTCGGCTCGCACCACTCGGTGACGGCGTCGGTGAAGTACGCGTGCGCCTCGGCGATCCTGCTGGTGGCCAGCTCCTCGGACACTTGGACGTGGTCGCTCATCGCGGCGCGGAAGGCGGCCTGGTCGTGACTGGTCGGCCAGACCTTGAAGACGTCATCCCCCGAGCGCGCGATTGCCTTGCTGTTGAGGATCAGCGTCGCCAACGCCTCGGCGTCCTGTTGCCGGCCGTGCTGCTGCATCACCAGCTGGGCGGCGTCCAGCAGAAGCTGCAAGGTGGTCAGCCGCTGTTGCCCGTCGATGATGTGCCGCAGGTCGATGAAGCCGACCGGCACCGGCTGTTGGTCGACCACGATCGCGCCGAGGAAGTGCGGCGAGACGTTTGGTGCTTCGAACGGGCCGGCGGCGGTGGACTCCAGCAGCCGCTCGGCGACCGTCCGAACATCCTCCCAGAGCGGCTCCCACTGGTCTTCGCGGTTCCACACGTACGGCCGCTGGAAGAGCGGCACCATGTAGCGGGTCGGGCCGGCGAACAGCTTGAACGGCGTGAGCGTCTGCGACTGCATGAACCCTAGACCTCGTAGACCTTGAGGACCTCATCCCCGTAGTGGTTGATGACCTTGACCGCGATCCGGCCGGTCTCCGGACGCGGGAACGGGCGGGAGCGTGTGGAGTACAGGGACGCCCACGCCGCCTCGTCGATCTCCGCCTTGAGCGCCCGCTTCAGCCGCGCGTATGGATCGACGCCGCCGCCGGTGAAGTAGCAGTGCCGCACGAAGAACGACTCCTCGTTGTAGGCGGTGTCGATCATCCACATGGCGATCTCGCTCGGGTCGCTGGAGCGGATCTCGCCCGTGGTCGGGTTGTAGACGTCCACCCCCCGGATCTCCACCACGAGCCCCTCCGAGGTCCGGTTGATCGTCACGTCGGGCTCGCCGAACACCGTGAACAGGTTCCCCGCGCCGGTCTTCTTCAGCAGCCCATCCCCCATCGCCAGGTCCGGGTTCATCCGGACCAGCAGGACCGGCAGCTTCCCGAGCCGGCGCTCCGCCTGCACCGACGCGAAGTCCGACTGGTCGCTCGGCCGGAACTCCTCCACCGTCTCGAGCGCCCGCGCGTCGAACGCGAACCCGCACACCAGCAGCAGGTCGAAGCCCTGCCCCTGCAAGGCCTCGCGCGCCGCGTCCTTGATCCACTGCGGGCTGACCGTGCCGTACCGCGGCCCGATGCTGACGGCCACGCGCTCTGGAGTGCCCTCCTCCGCGCCGGCGCGGATCCCCTCGGCCTGAAGCAGCTTCCCCGGGAACGGCGCGAGCCGCTCGAACTTCAGCCGCTCCGCCGTGCGCCCGTTCTGCACCCCCGCCTTCAGCAGGTTGTCGAGCACCGTCTGCTCGAAGCTGGCGCCGGTGGCCTCCCTTTCGGCCTGTTCCTCGCTGGCGGGTCGCTGCATGTCGAACGCGACCGCCCGGTGCGGCGACAGGCTCTCCACCGTGAACGGCCCGGCGACCCGCACCTTCCGCTTGTCCTCGTACGGCCGGTCGTACAGCAGTTCCGTCTCGGCGTGCCGCGCGATCGCCGCGTCGATCTCCTCGCGGGTCATCCCTTCGCGGATGTCTGGGTTGTTCGCGATCGACTTGAGGGTGACGTGGGGCACCCGCTCGTAGACGAAGCCTTTGCGCACCTCGTTGCGGGCGGGCGTCGCCAGCTGCGGCTGACCCGTCAGCTCCCGTTCCTGCAGGCGACCGTCGACAGAATCGGTGAGCAGGTAGTACGGGAGCTTCGCACCCATCAGTCGCTGCCGGGCGAGGGCGACGGCGACCCGAGACGTGTCGATCGTGATCCAGCGTCGTCCCCACTGCTCCGCGGCGTAGGCGGTCGTGCCCGAGCCGCACGTCGGGTCGATGACCAGATCGCCGGGGTCCGTAGCCATCAGCAGGCACCGCTCGATCACCTTCGTACCGGTCTGGACGACATACAGGTTGTCCTCGAACCAGCCACGCGCACCCGTGTCGGTCCACAGGTTGTTCAGCGGCTTGACGGGATAGTCGTTGAAATACCGCACGTAGCGGAGCGTCTTGCCCTGAACGATCAGCCGGCCCGCCGTCGCGAGCCGGTCGAGCCCCTCCCGGGTCGTCTTCCAGTGGCCTCCCACTGGGAAGAATTGTTGGCCCCCGAATTCGTACTCGAAGGTTCCCGAGGCCGTCACGTCGGCGGACGTGAGGTTGTCGGGGATGAAGTACCGACTGCCGGGCGGCAACCGCGACGGATCGTCGCTCTCCGTCCTGGTGAGCCTGCGCCGCGTTCCATCGGGTAGATCGACCCAGGAGTAGTCCCCGGAGCCGGTGCCGCCGCGTTCCTTCCCGAGCTTGAGCGGGCGGACCTTCACCGCGTCGCGCCTCTTCGCGTACCACAACAGGAAGTCGGTCACCGAACCCAGCCAGTCCGTCGCCTGGATCCCAGTCTTCGCGAATGGGACGATGGTCATGAAGTTTTCCGCACCGAACACCTCGTCCAGGATGCTGCGGACGAGGTGGACGTTCTCGTCGCCGATTTGAACGAAGACCGAGCCGCTGTCGGTCAGCAGCTCACGCGCCACCATCAGGCGGTCACGCAGGTACGGCAGATAGGAGTTGATCCCGAATTCCCAGGTGTCGCGGAACGCCTTGATCTGCTCGACCTCGCGCGTCGCGTCCTCAGCGTTGCCGTCCTTGACGTCGCGCTTCCGGGTCGACACCTGCCAGTTGGACCCGAATCTGATCCCGTACGGCGGGTCCACGTAGATCATCTGCACCTGGCCGCGGAGGTTCTCCTTCTCCGCCAGCGAGGCCATGACGTGCTAGGGAGTCGCCGAGGATCATGCGGTTCGACCAGTTGGCAGCATGTTGATAGAACTCGACGGTCTGCCAACCCTCGAGGCCGTCGAAGGAGTCGAAGAGGGTCAGCTCCGGCTCCTGCTCGCCGGCGCGGGCCGTATCGCGCAGGTTCTCGATGAGCACCCGAGGGTCGATCTTCTCCTGGATGAAGATCGGTGGGGCGTCCACCACCAGGTCGCTCGCGTCCTGCTCGTCCTTGCCCTTCCAGACGAGCTGCGGATCCAACGACGGGTCGCGGGGGTAGCGGAGCGTCTCCACCTTGGCGGCCTGCTCGTCGACGAACTCGTAGGCGTCGGCGGTAGGGATGTTGACGCGGGTGTCGTCGTGGACCAACGCCTCCACCGGGGTCGGGCCGGTGGGCGCCGCCCGCTTCCTACCGCGCGCCATGAGCGCTCCCTCCTCGCATCGACACCAATGCCGTGCCCTCGTACAGGACCTGGAACGCCGCCCTCAGGTCGGCCTTGGCGGTCGTCGGGTCGGTGATCTCCAGGTAGTGCCAGCGCCCGAAGCCGCCGTGGTTGTTCGCCGAAGGCACCCACAAGTGGCGGGCGGTGGCGGCCTTCTCCTCCGTCGGCCCAGCCGGCTTGTAGCCGGAGACCTCCACGATGAGCGTGCGGGTGAGGCCGTCACCCGGGTCACGGAGCCGTACGAGGAAGTCCGGATAGTACTGCCGGATCTGCCCCAGGTGCGTGTACGGGATCGTGAACCCGAGGTGGTCGTTCTTCACGTACGCCGCGACGTCCGGGAGCGCCTCCAGCGCCTGCGCGACCGTTCTCTCCCAGCCGGTGTCGCACACCACGTGGCTTACGTGGCAGAGCTTCTCGTCGGTCGGGTAGACGTCCTTGATCGTGTCGAAGTCGACCTTGGCGGTGCTCCCGATGGGGTCGTAGGGCCGCAGGATCGGCAGCAGCAGCTCCTCCCGGCTGTCGGTGTACCACTGGAACCCGTGCCAGATCTTCTCCGCGCCGTGGTAGGCGTTCTCGGTGATCAACAGCAGGCCGGGAAAGGTGTCGTCGTGGTAGACGACGCATTCCCGCAACCATGACTTGGCGATGTCGACAAGCTGTGGGAACAGCCAGGGTCGGGGATTGTCCAGCTTGTCGCGCATGAAGCGGTCCAGCACCAGCCGGGCGAGCTGGAAGGCGACCTGCTGCTCCCGCTTGCTGCGGAGGTCCGCCAGCGTGTGCGCCTCGATGGCTCCAACCAGGCCGGCCACCTCGGTGGTCGACGGCAGCTCCTTCTTGGTCAGGACGAGCCGGGAGTCCTCGCCGAAGTCGGCGTGGAGGCGCTCGTCCGGCAGCTCCACCCGGTACCCGACGATCCGCGGGAACGTGATCTCGCAGTCGGCGCGATCGGGCTCCGCGTGCACCCGCGTCGGCGACCGGCGCGGCCTGGGGTCGGGACTGGAGCCGCTGGCCGGGATGAACGAGAATGGCACCCCGTAGACCTCGGCATACTCGGGCTCGAACAGGCCGGCGTCGTTGGCCACGTACGACCGCCGCCGCAGCCCGCGCCCGACCACCTGCTCGCACAGCAGCTGGGTCCCGAACGCTCGCACGCCGAGGATGTGGGTGACGGTGTTGGCGTCCCAGCCTTCGGTCAGCATCGACACGCTGACCACGCAGCGGACGTGCTCACCGAGCCTGCCCTGCTTGCCGACGGTGTTCATTACCTCTCGGAGCAGGTCCTCGTCGGTCAGGGCGTCCACGTCGCGGCCGGGAAAGCGTTCGCGGTACTCGGCCTTGAACTCGTCGATCTCCAGCGCGGCGATCCTCTTGAACTCGGCCGACATCGCCTCGCCGGACTCGAGCTGCCGTGAGTCGACCAGGATGGTCCTGGGGCGATCGATCCAGCGACCGCCCTCCACGTTGGAGAAGATCGGGAGCTTCCCGGGAACGAGGACCGGTTCGCCGTCGGCCGTGGTCTGCTTCTGCCAGCCGGCGATGAAGTCGAAGACCAGCTTGGAGACGTTGGTGTTGTTGCAGACGACGATGAACACCGGCGGCGTGTCCCCGGACTCCGGCACGCCGGACTCCCTCCAGCGCTCGAACGCCTTCTCGTAGTTGCTGTAGAGGCTGTGCAGGGCACCCTCGAGCTTTGCCGGCGGCCGAGGCTCGCCCTCGATGGCCGCGTCCCTCCGTCCCTTCCTGGGAAGCTGGTCGCGGATCTCACCCCACAGCTCCCGGTAGGTGACGGTGGCGGCAACCCGGTCGTCGTTGACCGGCACGCGGGGAATCTTGACGATGCCTGACTCGATCGCGTCGATCAGGGAGAAGTCGCTGACCACCCAGGGGAAGAGCGTGCCTTCCGGGTAGCCGGACCCGGCCAGGAAGAACGGCGTTGCGGACAGGTCGTAGATGACTTTGATGCCAAGCTTGCGCCGGATGCGTTCCAGCCCGGTGAACCACACTCGCGCCTCGGCGTTGCGGGCCTTCGCCTCGACCTTGTCCTCGCCCTTCAAGGACTCCTCGGTCTCGGCCTCCTGGTCGGGGACCAGCTTGCCGCGGTAGCAGTGGTGCGCCTCGTCGTTGAGCACGACGATCTCCCGCCGGCCGCTGCCGAACTCTCGGCAGACCCTCGCCACCATCTGGTCGGGGGTCTCCAGGAAGGGGCTCGGCGCATCTACCCCGCCGGCGAGCAGCTGCTTGGTGAGGGTGGCGAGGCCACGACCCTCCCGTGTCTCGCGCAGCTGCAGGGCGTGGAAGTTGGTGATGACGATCTTGGCCTGGCCGAGCCAGCCGTACAGGTCGGCCGGGACCAGGTCGCGCAGCTGGTAGTAGTTGTCCGGATGGTCGGGCTGCAGGACGCGAAGCCGGTCACGGATGGTGATGCCGGGCGTGACCACCAGGAAGTGCTTGGCGAAGCGGGCGTCCTGCGGGCTCGCCACCTTGTTCAGGGTCTGCCAGGCGATGAGCATCGCCATGACCACCGTCTTGCCGCTGCCGGTGGCCATCTTGACCGCGAGACGGGGAAGACCGTTGCTGTGCTCGGCGTTGGCGGTGTCGAGCTCGTTGCGGATCCAGACGTCGCCCGACTTGGGCGCGGCCTCGGCGATGTAGATGGCGGTCTCGGCCGCCTCCCGCTGGCAGAACAGGACCGGGTTGTCCCGATCGGGGTCGTTCCAGTAGTCGAGCAGCGCCCGGGTCGTCGGGGTGACGTCCGGGTAGCCGCGCCGGCGCCAGAGCTGCACCTTCGCGCGGATCTCGTTGATCTCGCGGTTCTCTCGAATGCGGTCGAGGGTCCACTCGGTCACCAGCTCGAGCTGGCGGCTGGCCTGCTTCCGGGCCCTCGGGACCGGCACGAAGTAGGCGCTGCGACGCCGAGCCTCGGCGATCTCGTTGGTGATGCCGTCCTGGTCGAAGACGAAATGCCGCTTGGGCTCCAGGTATGGCGAGTTGATGATCGGGTTCTCGATGACGCGATCTGGCATGGATCGTCTACTCCCGGCCGAGGTCTCGTCCGTTGCCTCGGTGTCCCCGAGGAAGGGCTGAAGCAGCTCCAGGGGAGCGCCGAACCGGGTGCTGACATGGCGGTCGACCAAGCGCCGCCTCAACCAGGATCAGCACCTTGCGGGACTCGTCACGATAGCAACCTTGCTCCTGTTCGCATAGGCGCATGACCGGGCGTGCTGAATACGGGCGGCCGCCAAGCGGCGACCGCCCTGGTTCGTCGTGCGTAGGACCCTCTGGCCGGTCGCTCAGCTCCCCCACCAGGAGGCGGACCATGTGAGGGCGGCGAGGGTGGCCTGGCCGGTCAGGTTGGGGTGGAAGTAGTCGAGCCTGGAGACCATGCCCTTGGTGAACGGGTAGTCGTAGACGCGCAGGCCGTCGAAGCGGCAGGCCGGGTGGCGGCCGCAGACGTCGGCCAGGACGCCGTTGAAGTCCTGCTCCCGGTCGACCACCAGCTGGCGGTCGGCCGCGCTGTTGGTCAGCCGCAGCATCGACGGGCAGATGCCGGCGACCTGCCAGACGGCCTCGGCGACCGGGTCGGTGTGCAGGATGCTCCACAGCTGGTAGAGGTTGGGGATGCTGGCGACGAACACGTGGGCGCCGGCGGGCAGGCCGTCGAGGATGCCCATGGTCTCCTCGAACTGGGCGCGGAAGTCGGCCGTGGAGGTCAGGCTGCCGTTCCAGCCGCACAGGTCGTTGGCGCCCATCAGGATGGTGACGTACCCGGCGCCCTGCGCCACCGCCTTGCGGGCCTGGCCGGGCGCGTCGGCCATCTGGGCGCCCGACACCGAGTCGTTGTAGCGCCTGCCGGTGATCGCCGGGTTGGCCGCGCGGATGCGCTCGTAGTGGCTGGTGACCCCGTCGAACGGGTCGTAGCCGGTGGACCAGGCGTGGCTGGGCCAGTTGCCGTAGAAGCAGCAGACGTCGACCGCCTGGCTGATGGAGTCGCCGATGGCGGCGATCGAGTTCGGCAGGGACGGTGCCGCGCTGGCGGCGGTGGCGGGGCCGAGCGTCGTGAGCAGCAGCGCGGCGCCGGCGACGAGGGCCTGGACGGTTCGGCGCATCCTCGAACTCCCCGGTCACGGTGAACGGGACGTAGGGAGAGAATGCGCGCTTCTAGGGCTGCTGCCTAGATGCCCTTTCGTGCGGGAATGTCCCGCTACGGGAGGTCGCGCTCGATGCGGTGCCTCTCCTCGACGACGGTGTCGCCGGGGTAGACCCGGCGCCGGCCGTAGGGCGAGAAGCTGCTCCAGAACAGCAGCGACAGGACCAGGCCGAGCGCGCCGACGGCCATCAGGATGATCCCCACCGTGTTGATGTTGAAGCCGGAGGTGGTGACGTTCACCGCGAAGGTCAGGATCGCCCCCACCGCCAGCAGGAAGAGGCTGACGCCGATGCTCATGGATGCTCCCCGGGGTCGGGTGACGGTCTCCTGGTCGGCGCTACCCGCCGGGAGAGCTTGGAAACCTCAGCGTGCTCCGTAGCTGGCCCGCAGCTCGGGGTCGTCGACCGCCCGGCGGACCGCGTCGGTGACCTGCCGCTGGTAGACGAACCCGGCCAGCAGGCTCGCGCCGGCGAAGGTCAGCAGCTCCCAGGGCAGGCCGTGCAGCTGCTCCAGGACGAGCCCGGCGAAGGCGGGCACCAGGCCGAGCAGCATCGCCTGGGTCGCCCAGCCCATGGCCAGCCCGCGGAAGCCCATCGCCCGGGCCCGCTCGGCCCGCGGCCGCCGCTGCCGCGGGTCGGGGTGGTCGAGCGCCCGCTTGCCAACCACCAGCAGGTGGGCCGGGCGCAGCGCCCAGGTGGCGGCGCCGAGGATCCCCAGCACCAGCAGCCCGACCACGCCGGTCACGAGCAGGCTCCTGTCGGCGCGGCCGGAGCCTGTCCACAGGGGGTGCAGGCCCGCGTTGACCAGCAGGGCGACCAGCACGCCGGCGAGCAGGAAGGCGAGGCGGACCGTGCGGACGATCGGCTCCGGGTCGGGGCCGCCCCCCTCCTTGCCGGGCTCCTCCGGCCGCGACCCCTCCGGATCCCAGGGGCGCCAGACGTCACTCACCCGCGCCCACCTCCCCCCGTTCGAGCAGCTCGCGGAAGCCGGCCTCGTCGACCGTTGCCACGCCCAGCTCCTCGGCCGTGGTCGCCTTGGAGCCGGCGTCGGTGCCGACCACCACCCAGTCGGTCTTCTTGGAGACCGACGAGGCCACCCGGCCGCCCCGCGCCTCCACCGCCCGGGTGGCCTCCTCGCGGGTGAAGCCGTCGAGCCCGCCGGTGAGCACCAGCGACCTGCCGGCCAGGACCGGGGGCAGGTCGGCCTGGTCGCCGTCGCCCTCGGCGCGGGTGTTGACGCCCGCCTCGACCAGCCGGCGGACCAGGTCCCGGTTGCGCTGGTCGGCGAACCAGGCGGTGATGCTGGCCGCGATCGTCGGCCCGATCCCGTCGACGGTGGCGAGCTGCTCCTGGCCGGCGTCGGCGATCGCCTGCAGCGACTTCATCCGGCGGGCCAGCACCACCGCCGCCCTGCCGCCCACGTGGCGGATGGACAGGCCGAACAGCAGCCGCTCCAGCGGCCGCTGCCTGGACGCCTCGATGGCGCCGAGCAGGTTGGCGATGCTCTTGTCCTTGAAGCCGGGCAGCCCGGCCAGGTCCTCGGCGGTGAGCCGGTAGATGTCGGCCGCGTCGCGCAGCTTGCCGGCGTCGATCAGGGCGCCGACGGTGCGGTCGCCGAGGTGCTCGATGTCCATGGCGCCGCGGGAGGCGAAGTGCAGCAGCGTCCCCCAGCGCTGGGCCGGGCAGCCGGTGGTGTTGGGGCAGCGGGTGACCGCCTCGCCCTCGGGCCGCACCAGCCGCGCGCCGCACTCCGGGCAGGCCGCCGGCATGCTCCAGGGCGAGGAACCTTCGGGTCGCCTGGTCAGCACCGGGCCGACGACCTCGGGGATGACGTCGCCGGCCTTGCGGACGAACACGGTGTCGCCGGGGCGGACGTCGCGGCGGGCGACCTCGTCCTCGTTGTGGAGGGTCGCCTGGGAGATGGTGGAGCCGGCCACCAGCACCGGCTCCAGCACCGCGAACGGGGTGGCCGCGCCGGTCCGACCGATCGACACCATGATGTCCTTGAGCTGGGTGGTCTGCTCTTCCGGCGGGTACTTGGAGGCCAGCGCCCAGCGGGGCGCGTGCGAGGTGTGGCCCAGCTCCTCCTGCAGGTTGGTGGAGTCGACCTTTACCACCACGCCGTCGATCTCGTACTCCAGGTCGTGGCGGTGCTCGGCCCAGCGGGCCACGAACGCCTCCACCTCGGCCAGGCTGCCGACCCGGGTGGTCTCGGCCGCCACCGGCAGCCCGGCCCGCTGGCAGTAGGCGAGGAACTCGGAGTGGGAGGGGAAGCGCAGCCCCTCGGCGAGCCCGAACGAGTGGCAGAGCATGGCCAGCGGCCGCGCGGCGGTCACCTTCGGGTCCTTCTGGCGCAGGGCGCCGGAGGCGGCGTTGCGCGGGTTGGCGTAGACCTGCTTGCCGTCGGCCGCCATCTGCTCGTTGAGCCGTTCGAACGCCTTGCTCGGGAAGAAGATCTCGCCGCGGACCTCGAACGCGGGCGGCGGGTCGCGCAGCTGGAGCCGGGTGGGGACGTTGCCGATGGTGCGCACGTTCGGGGTGATGTCGTCGCCGACCCGCCCGTCCCCGCGGGTGGCGGCGCGCACCAGCCGGCCCCGCTCGTACTGCAGCGAGACCGCCACCCCGTCGATCTTCAGCTCGCACACGTAGGCGTCGACCTCGCCGACCAGGCGCTCGGTGCGGCGACCCCAGGCGCCCAGAGCCTCGGTGGAGAAGACGTTGTCGAGCGACAGCATGGGCACGCGGTGGCGCACCGGCGCGAACGCCGCCGACGGGGGCGCCCCGACCAGCTGGGTCGGCGAGTCGGGCGTGCGCAGGTCCGGGTGCTCCTGCTCGAGCCGCTCCAGCTCGCGGAACAGCTGGTCGTACTCGGCGTCGGAGATGTCAGGGTCGCTGAGCACGTAGTAGCGGTAGGAGGCGTCCCGCAGCCGGGCGCGCAACTCGTCGGCGCGCCGCTCGGCCTCCTCCACCGGTACCGACACCAGCATCCCCTTTCACCACTCGGTTCCCCCAGTATTGCGCACCGTCCCAACTCCGGACCGCCGCCGTCCACAGGCGGAACGGGCTGACGACCGGCCTGTGGGAGGTCAGTCCGCTTCGACCAGGTCGAGAAATTGGCGGGGCGTCAGCACCCGAATCCCGGGGTGCTCCAGCTCTGTCAGGTCCCGATCGCCGGAGACTAGGGCGCCCGCCCGCGTCGCCAGCGCGAGCGCGACGAGGTAATCGTCCCGGGGATCCCGTGTTACCGCTGCTGGATCGACGGGATCCCGGATCACCGTGGCGGCGGTCGCGAGCGCCGCGATGAGCTCGCGGACTTCAGTGGCACTCGCGTAACGGCGAAACCGCTCCCGCCGCAGCACGCCGGCCAGCTCATTCAGGAGCTTCGGGGAGACGACTAGCTCGAAGCGCTGGCCGAACGCCAGCTCGAGGATCTGCGCGGGCGTCCCTTTGGGGCGATCAGCGCCGAGACGAAGACGCCAGGGTCGATGACGGCGCGGAGCACCTACCCGGTGCCTTGGGCACGGAAGGTGTCAAGCTCCTCGTAGGCGAGCAGCAAGCTCTCGTCCTCGTCCTCGTCCATGTCCCCGCGAGCCTGGATCCGCCGGACGACGTCCTCGAGCCCCAGGTAGCGGCGAAGCGCCTCCTCGATGACGTCGTTGGCGTCACGGCCGGTTCGGGCGGCCCGCTCGGCCGCCGCCTTGAGCAGGTCGTCCTCCAGGTACAGGGTGGTTCGCCTTCGTGCCATGACAGCAGTGTGGCACCCGGAAGGCGGCCGCGCGAGATCCAGGGCGATCCTGTGGACAGGTACCCTGTGGACAGGTACCAGGAACGGCTGACGAACCGGGCCGCGCGTGGCAGCCTTTGCACGTGTTCGCATCGCTCGGACGGCTGGTGTACCGGCGCCGCCGGGTGGTGGCGCTCGCCTGGGTGGCGGTGCTGCTGGTCGGCTTCGGGGTCGGCGGGAGGGTATTCGGGCGGCTCGGCACCGGCAGCGGGCTGTCGAGCAGGTCCGAGTCGGTGGTGGTCGACGACCTGCTGGCCAGCGCGTCGCGTGCCGGGCCGGAGGTCGTCGCCCTGGTCGACGGCCGCTCGACCGACGACCCGGGCCTGCGGGCCAGCGTGACCGCGGCGGCCCTGGACCTCGCCGCGGTCCCGGGGGTCGGACGGGTCCTGGACGCGTGGTCCAGCCACGCCCCCGGCCTCCGCTCGCGGGACGGGCGCGCCACGCTGGTGCGGGTGGAGCTCCGCGGCGACCTCGACGGCGCCGCCTTCGACCAGGCCCGGGACGCGGTCAGCCAGCGGCTTCGACGCATCCAGGCGCCCAGGGTGGTGGTCGGCGGCGACGCGCTCGCGCGCGGCGAGTTCCAGGAGCGCGCCCGCAAGGACCTGGAGCGTGGCGAGGCGCTGGCCATCCCGGTCATGCTCGTGCTGCTGCTGCTGATCTTCCGCGGGTTCCTGGCGGCCAGCGTGCCGCTGGCGGTCGCGGTGGTGGCGGTCGCCGGCGCGCTGCTGATCCTGCTGGGCGTCAGCGAGCTCACCGAGATATCCGCCTACTCGGTCAACGTGGTGACCATGCTCGGGCTGGGGCTGGCGGTCGACTACTCGCTGCTGGTGATCAGCCGGTTCCGGGAGGAGCGGGCGGGCGGCCGGGAGGTGCCCGCGGCGATCGAGCGGACGCTGGCCACCGCCGGCCGGACGGTGGCGTTCTCCGGCCTCACCGTGGCGGTGTCCCTGGTCGGCCTGCTGCTGTTCGCCGAGCCGTTCCTGCACTCGATGGCCTGGTCGGGCATTGGCGTGGTGCTGACCGCCCTGCTCGCCGCGATCACCCTGGTGCCGGCGCTGCTGGGCATGTGGGGGCGGCGCATCCGGCCCACCGGTGGGGCGGCCAGGCCGGACCGCGGCGTCTTCTACCGCCTGTCGCGGGTGGTGCAGCGCGGCGCGGCCGCGATCGTCCCGCTGCTGGCGGTCGGGCTGCTGCTGCTGGCGGTGCCGTTCCGCCACTCGCAGCTGGAGAACTCCGGCCGCGAGGCGCTGCCGCGCTCCTCCCCGTCCCGCCGGCTGTACGACGCCACCAGGAGCCGCTTCCCGGGCGGCGGCACCGACCCGATCGTGGCGGTGGCCGAGGCCGACCCGCGCGCGCCGCTGTTCGCCGGCTGGGTCGAGCGGGTGCGGGCGCTGCCCGGGGTGCAGTCGGTCACGCGGAGGCCGGGGACCGCGCCCACCGTGGTCGTGCTCGACATCGTCCCGGCCGGCTCCAGCCAGGGCCCGGTGGCGACCGGCCTGGTCGAGCGGATCCGCGGGCTGGAGCGGCCGACCGCGGTCGGGGTCACCGGCTCGGCCGCGTTCCTGGTCGACTACCGCGCCTCGCTGCTGGCGCGGCTGCCGCTGGTGCTGGCGCTCATCGGCGCGGCCACCTTCGCGCTGCTGTTCCTGATGACCGGGTCGGTGGTGGTGCCGCTCAAGGCGATCGTGATGAACGTGCTGTCGCTGGGGGCGAGCTTCGGCGCGCTGGTGTGGGTCTTCCAGGAGGGGCACCTGTCGCGGCTGCTCGCCTTCGACCCGCCCGGCATGGTCGACATCACCGTGCCGGTGCTGATCTTCGTGTTCGCCTTCGGCCTGTCAATGGACTACGAGGTGTTCCTGCTGTCCCGCATCAAGGAGGCGTGGGACCAGACCGGCGACAACGACCGGGCGGTCGCGCTCGGCCTGCAGCGCACCGGCCGCATCGTCACCTCGGCGGCGACCCTGATCGTGGTGGTGTTCCTCGGCTTCGCCGCCGGCCAGCTGCTGACCATCAAGGAGGTCGGCATCGGCATGGCGATCGCCGTGGTCCTGGACGCCACGGTGGTCCGCATGCTGCTGGTGCCGGCGGCGATGAAGCTGCTCGGCCGCTGGAACTGGTGGGCGCCGGCGGGCCTGCGCCGCCTGCACGCGCGGGCCGGCCTGGCCGAGCGGGCGCCGGCGCCCGCGCCCGCC
>DASQWY010000187.1:0-17336 GCA_035640005.1 Actinomycetes bacterium | reverse complement strand
CTGCTCGGCCGGCCAGTCCGGCTCCGGCGGGGAGATGTAGTAGCGCGAGGGCGCGTCCGGCTCGTAGGGCGCCGCCCACGACATCATCGCCAGCGCCCAGCGCCGCGACGGCGGCGCCGGCGCCACCAGGCAGTCGCCGTCCAGCCCGGGGACCAGGCCGCGGCCGGCGGTGAAATCGACCGCCTCGGCGGTGGCCTCCCGCGCCTCGGCCAGCACCCCGTCGGCGTCGGGGTGGTCGGCGAGCAGCCCGACGACCACCTCGGTGGTCGGCCGCCCGGGGGCGATCCGGGCGCAGGCCTCGTCCAGCAGCGCCCGCAGCCGGTCCCGCTCGGCGTCGGCCCGCTCCTCCAGCCGGCCGAGGTCCGGCGGCAGCGCCTCGGAGGTGGACAGCAGCCGCTCCAGGGCGGCGCGGCCGAGGGCGGCGTCGGGCGGGCCGTCCGCGGCGGCCCGCTCCACGTGCGCCACCAGCCGCGCGTGCGCCGCCAGCCCCCGCTCCGCCAGCGAGTCCGCCGGGTCCCGATCCTCCGGGGCACCCGTGCCGGGTTCCCCGGACCCCCTGTTCTCCGGGGCACCCGTGCCGGGTTCCCCGGACCCCTCCAACCCGCTGGCCAGGCCGCGGACGGCGGGCAGCAGCGCCTCGGCGACCGGGGCGCTCACCCGGTCCAGGGCGGCCACGGCGGCGTCGACCGCGTCCGGCCAGGCGGCCAGGTGGCGCCGGCGCGCCTCGGCGCGCTGCTCGGCGGGCGCGTACTCCCGCTCGTAGCAGGACAGGTCCAGCTCGCCGAGGTGGTACAGCGGGTTGGACCGGTACAGCTCCAGCTCGCCCAGCTCCAGGCGCGCCTGCGCCTCGAAGGTCGCCAGGTGGGCCTCGTCGTGCGGGTCGGGCTCGGGCGGCCCGCCGAGCCGGGCGAGGCCGGCCCGCACCCCCTCCGGGGACAGGTCCTGCACCACCCCGTCGTACTCGTGGCGGCCGACGTACTCGCGGGCGCTGGCGACCGCGAGGTCGCAGAGGGCGCGCAGGCGCTGGTTCATGCTGGCAGCCTACGGGCCGCCGCGCGCCCCGTCCAAAAGGGGTCAGGCCAGGCGCGCCGCGATCCCGGCGGCGGCCCGGTGGGCCAGGCCCATCACCGACAGCATCGGGTTCACCCCGGAGGCGGTCGGGAACACCGAGGCGTCGGCCACGTACAGGCCGCGCAGCTCGTGGCTCTGGTGGTCGGGGCCGACCACCGAGGCGGCCGGGTCGGTGCCCATCCGGCAGGAGCCCATCTGGTGGTAGGAGACCAGCGTGGCGCGGCCGCCGCCGAAGCCGGCCCGCCTGGCCGCCTCCGCCCAGGCGGCGTGCGCGCCCGGCTCGCCCGGCCGGAACGCCGGCCGCCCCCGCTGCAGGGAGAACACCTCGGTGGCGCCGGCGGCGGCCAGCACCTCGCCGGCGGCGGCGACCCCGGCGGCCAGGCGGGCCTCGTCGCCGCGGTCCAGCCGGTAGCGCACCCGCGGGCTGCCGTCGCGGGCGATCCGCACCCGCCCGCCGCCCATGTCGCGGCACAGCACCCCCACCAGCGACAGGTGGTCGAAGCGCTCCATCATCGCCCGGTGGTCGGCGGCCGACTCCCACGGCAGCGCGTTGGAGCCGAGGCCCGGGTGGACCGGCACGGTCTCGAACAGCGGCCCGTACTCCCCCAGCCGCTCGCGCAGCTCCGCCGAGTAGCGCGCCTGCAGCGTCCCCTCCCACCAGCGCACCGGCCGGTCGAACACGGCGAACGCGGCGGTGCCCGGGTGCAGGCGCAGGTGCCGGCCGACCTGGCCGCCCAGCCGGGAGCGCAGCAGCAGCGCCGGGGTCTCGACGGCGCCGGCGGCGGCCACCACCGCCCGCGCCGTCACCCGCAGCCGGTGGCCGCCGCCCACGGTCGCCTCCACGCCGCTGGCGCGCCCGTCGTCGACCAGCACCCGGCGGGCGTCCGCGCCGACCAGCAGCCGCGCCCCGGCGGCGGCGGCGTCCTCCAGGTAGCTGCGCAGGGTCGACTGCTTGGCGCCCAGCCGGCAGCCGAAGCCGCAGAAGCCGCAGCCGGCGTCCTGGGCGCAGCCGCGCACGTTGCGCGGCAGCGGGGCCGCGTGCCAGCCGAGCTTGGTCAGCCCCTCCTCCATCAGCTGGTCGCGCACGCCCGGGCGGCTCTGCTGGCTGGTGACCCCGAGCCGCTCGGCGACCGCGTCCAGGGAGGCCTCGACCTCCCCAGAGGTGAACGCCGCCACCCCCGACCGCCGCGCCCACTCGGCGAGCACCCGCGGCGGCGTCTTGAACGAGGTGGTGTAGTTGACCACCGTGCCGCCGCCGAGGGTCGAGCCAGCGACGATGCGGCAGCCGAGGTCGGTAGTGGTCAGCGTGGCCGCGTACAGGTACAGGTCGCGGTAGGCGTCGCCCTCGCGGTGGTGGAAGTCGCGCTCGGCGTGGTAGCCGCCCTTCTCCAGCACCACCACGTCCAGCCCGGCCCTGGCCAGCTCGCCGGCGACCACGCCGCCGCCGGCGCCGGAGCCGACCACCACCACGTCGCAGGCCAGCCGCTCGTCGGCGTCCAGCCGCAGCGGCGCCAGCCGGGCGGGCTCGTCGGGCGCGGGGCCGAGCGGCCCGGGGTAGCCGGTGCGGTCGCGGTCCGGGCCCGGCCAGCCGTAGGCGGCCAGCGCGGCCGCGCCGACCAGCGCCGCGGCCAGGCGGCGGTACAGCGGCAGGCGGCTGCCCGACCAGCGCCGCAGCAGCGCCTCGGCGGCGGCGGGCGGCAGCGCCGACAGCGGCGTCGGGCGGCCGGTCAGCGCCAGCGCCCCCAGCCGGCCGTCCAGGGCGCGCAGCACGGCCAGCAGCTGCCGGCGGTCGGCGCGGGTCGCCAGCCGGTCGAGGGTCTCCAGCATCCGGCCCGGCACCTGGGGGTCGTGGTCGGGGCCGAGCACCCCGCCCGCCAGGGCGGTCGCCACCCGGACGGGCATTGTGGACGTCATGTCACGGTTGTACCTCGCGCTCCGGTCCGCTGGCCAGTGCCGGCTTGATGGTTCAATGCGCGGAGCGCGGGGCGGGGAGCGGGGCGAGCGGCGGGAGGGAGCCACGGCGGCGGCGGTCGAGCTGACCCGGGTCTACCGGCGGTTCGGGCGGGGCATGGTCCTCGCCGGCCTCGACCTGACGGTCGAGCAGGGCGAGCTGTACGGGCTGATCGGCCCGAACGGCGCCGGCAAGACCACCGCGCTGCGGGTCGCCCTGGGGCTGCTGCGGGTCGACCACGGCCGCGTGCGGCTGCTCGGCCGCGACCCGCGCTCGGCGGCGGCCGACCGTCCCCGGCGGGTCGGCGGCCTGATCGAGTCGCCCGCGCTCAGCCCCCGCCTCAGCGGCCGCGAGCAGCTCGACCTGGTCGCCCGCTGGGTGGGGGCGGCCGACGGCGAGGTCGACCGGGTGATCGGCCTGCTCGGCCTGGGCCGCATGACCGGGCGGCCGATCGCCACCTACTCGACCGGCATGCGGCAGGTGCTGGCCACCGCCACCGCCCTGGTCGGCCCGCCGGAGCTGCTGGTGCTGGACGAGCCGACCGTGGGGCTGGACCCCGGCCACCGGCGCCGCGTCGACGACCTGCTGGTCGACCACGTCGACCGCGGCGGCACGGTGCTGCTCTGCACCCACCAGCTCGACCAGGCCGAGCGGATCTGCACCCGGGTGGGGCTGCTGGCCGGCGGGCGGCTGCTGGAGGAGGGGCCGCCGTCGGAGCTGGGCCCCGCCGCCGGGCGCCACGAGGTCACCGTCGGCGACCCGGACGCGGCCGTGCGGGCGCTGCGCGCCGCCCGGCTGATCTGCTGGCGGGACGGGCCCCGGGTGGTGGTCGAGACCGGCGGCGCCTACCAGCTCGGCCGGCCCGACGGCAGCGCCGTCGCGCGGGTGCTGGCCGACGCCGGCCTGTTCCCGTCGGAGCTGCGCCGCTCCCCCACCCTGGAGCTGGCCTACGCGGCGGTCACCGGCGGCGGGCGGGTCGACGCCCACCTGAACGAGGCGCGGCCGTGAGGGCCGCGGCCGAGCGGGCCCACCCGTTCCTGGCGGCCGTGCGGCTGCGCGCCCGCGACCTGGCCAGGCGGCCGGTGGTGCTGGCCGCCTTCGCCGTGCAGGGGCTCGCCCTGCTGGTCGCCGACCTGGTCGCCGCCGCCACCGGCCGCGGCTTCGCCGGCGCCGGCCGCGACCTGGTGCTGGCCGGGCTGCGGGCCGCGGCCGTGCCCGGCGGGCTGGTGTTCGCGGTGCTGGTCGCCGCCGTGGTCGGCGCCGAGTTCGGCTGGGCGACCGAGCGGGCGCTGCTGGCCCGCGACCCGCGGCGGCTGCGGTTCGCCGCCCTGCAGCTGGCGGTCGCCGGGGTGCTGGCGCTGACCTGGTGGGCGGGCATGAGCCTGCTGGCGGTGGGGCTCGGCTTCCTGCTCGGCCCGGGCGGGGCCGACCTGGCCGGCGGCGGCCGGCGCTGGGCGGCGGTGGTGGCGGCGCTGGCCGCCACGGTCGCCTACGGGCTGCTGGGCGCAGCGGCCGCGCTGCTGCTGCGCGGCGCGCTGGCGGCGGTGGTGGCCCTGCTCGCCTGGAGCGTGCTCGGCGAGCTGGTGCTCGCCCCCCAGTGGGGGCCGGCGAGCGGCTGGACGCTGTGGGCGGCCGCTGCCCGCCTGAGCGGCCAGGGGGGCATGCCGCTGTGGCGCGCCGGCACGGTCGCCTTCGGCGAGGCCGGCCTGGCGCTGGCCGCCAGCCTCGCCCTCTACGCCGGCCGCGAGGTCCGCGACTGACCCGTGTCCCCTACGATGGGGACGGTGACCGACGCGCTGCTCGCCTACCGCGACCGCTTCCCGACCCTCCGGGGCGGCCCCTACTTCGCCGCCCACACCCTCGGGCCGATGCCGGACAGCGCGCCCGAGGCGCTGGCGCGCTTCGCCCGCGAGTGGGCCGAGCAGGGGGTGGTCGCCTGGAGCGGCTGGCTGGAGCGGCTGCGGGAGGTCGCCGGGCTGCTGGAGGGGCTGCTCGGCGCGCCGCCCGGGTCGGTCGCGCTCGGCCCCAACGTGTCGGTGCTGGCCGCCCAGGTGCTGTCGTGCCTGGACTGGTCGGGGCCGCGCGACCGGCTGGTCACCACCGACCTGGAGTTCCCCACCTGCGACTACCTGTACCGCGCGCAGGAGACGGTCGGCGCCAAGGTCGACCCGGTCCCCTCCCGCGACCTGGCCGTCGACGAGGGCCGGCTGCTGGAGGCGATCGACGAGCGGACCGCGCTGGTGGCCGTCACCCACGTCGCCTTCCGCTCGGCCGCGCTGCTGGACGCCGCCCCGGTGGTCGAGCGCGCCCACCAGGTCGGCGCGCTGGTGTTGCTGGACGTCTACCAGTCGGCCGGGACCGTGCCGGTCGACGTGGCCGCGCTCGGCGTCGACCTGGTCGTCGGCGGCTCGGTCAAGTGGCTGCTGGGCGGGCCGGGCACCGGCTTCCTGTACGCCCGGCCGGAGGTGGCCGAGCGGCTGGCCCCCAGGGCGCTCGGCTGGTTCGGGCACGCCAGCCCGTTCGCGTTCGAGCCGGCCCCGATCCAGTACGCGCCCGGCGCCGGCCGCTTCGTGACCGGCACCCCGAACGTGGCCGCCCACGTGATGGCCGCCGAGGGCTACCGGATCGTCGCCGACGCCGGTGTGGCGGCGATCCGCGCCAAGTCGCAGCGGCAGGTGGCCAGGATGCTGGAGGGCTTCCAGGCGCAGGGGGCGGTGGTGCGCGGCCCCGCCGACGTGCGCCGACGCGGCGGCAGCGTGGTGGTCGACTTCGACGGCGCCGAGCGGGCCACCCAGGAGCTGATCCGCCGCGGCTACACCTGCGACTACCGGCCGGGCGCCGGGCTGCGGCTCGGGCCGCACCTGTACACCACCGACCAGGAGTGCGACGCGGTGGTCGCCGAGGTGGCCGCCATCCGCGCGGGCCGCTGACCGCGGGCCGCTGACCGCGGGCCGCTGACCGCGGGCGCGGTACGATCGGGGCGAACCAGACTTGTCGCGCGTCGAAGCCGCCTGAAATCATTGCGCCGGATCGACCGCCGACGCAGGAAGCCGCAACTGATGAAGCTGTCAGACCGCTGGGAACCGGACGCCGCCCTGGAGCGGATCGGGCTCGAGGGCCAGGACCTCGGCTCCCACCAGGCCTTCTGGGACCACTCCGCCGACGTCGACGCCATCCGCGCGATCGCCGACCGCGACAGCGACGAGTCGTTCGAGTCCTCCGGGATCACCGACGCGGAGGCCATCCGCCCCTACCTGCCGGCCGACGGCGCCTTCCTGGAGATCGGCTGCGGGATCGGCAGGGTGCTGCAGCACGTGGCGCCGCTGTGCCGGGAGGTCCACGGCGTCGACATCTCCTCGGAGATGGTCAAGCGGGCCGAGCGGCGGCTGCGGCACCTGCCGAACGTCCACGTGCGGCACGGCAACGGCTACGACCTGGAGCCGTTCGGGGACGCCAGCTTCGACGCCGTCTACTGCGGCTTCGTGTTCCAGCACATGCCCAAGACGACCGCCTTCAACTACCTGATGGAGGCCTGGCGGGTGCTCAAGCCTGACGGGGTGTTCCGCTTCCAGGTCCCCAACCTGCTGCGCAGCGAGCAGTTCCACTCCTTCAGCTGGTTCGCCCGCCCCTACTTCGCCCACCACCCCTACCCGATGCACTTCTACACCCCGGTCGAGGTCACCCAGCTGGCGACCAGGGCCGGCTTCTGGGTGGAGGGGCTGACCGACGAGATCGTGGTGCTGGCGCGCAAGCGCGAGCAGCCGGGCGTCACCCCGGGCATCGCCGAAGGCGAGCGGCTGTCGCTGCTGGAGGGCGACGGCCTGTTCGGGCTGCGCGACGCCGACCGGCGGCTGCGCGAGGAGCAGCGGCGGCTACAGGAGGAGAACCGGCAGCTGTCGGCGCGCCTGGAGCGGATCCTGCGCCACCCGCTGGTGCGGGTCGGGCTGCGGGTGCGCCGCGGGCTGCGGCGGCTGGCCGGCGCCGCGCCCCGGTAGCGCGCCCCGCCGCGGTCAGCGGGCCGGGTGGACCACCAGGGCGCTGCCGCCGCCGCGCCTGACCGGCTCGGCGACCGCCTGCGCCAGCCCGCCGCCGAGCAGCTCCACGCCGGTGGCCGCGCCGATCTCCGGCGGGGTGGCGTTGACCACCTGGAACCGCTCGCCGAGCGCGGCCAGGGCGGCGGCCTCCTGGGTGGCCAGGAAGGCCGGTTCGGCGTCGGCCGGGTCGGCGTTGCGCTGCGAGACCCGCGGGGCGGCGATCGCCTCCGGCAGCGACATGCCCAGGTCGAGCCGGTCGAGCAGGACCTGCAGCACGGTGGTGATGATGGTGGCCCCGCCGGGCGAGCCGACCGCCAGCAGCGGCCGGCCGTCGCGCAGCACGATCGTGGGCGCCATCGAGGAGCGCGGCCGCTTGCCGGGGGCCGGCAGGTTCGGGTCGGGCACCCCCTGGAACAGCGGCACCGGGTCGAAGTCGGTCAGCTCGTTGTTGAGCAGGAAGCCGTAGCCGGGCACGGTGAGCGCGCTGCCGCCGATCTGCTCGATGGTCAGGGTGTAGCTGACCACGTTGCCCCAGCGGTCGCTGACGGTCAGGTGGGTGGTGCTCCGCCCCTCGGCGCCGGCGGCCGCCGCGCCGGCGCCGGCCGGGCAGCCGGGACCGAACGGCGGGAACGGGTCGCCCGGCGGCACCGGGCTCACGTTGGCGCGCTCGCCGATCAGGCAGCGGCGCTGGTCGGCGAAGCCCTGCGCGAGCAGGCCGTCGAGCGGCACCGGCACGTAGGCGGGGTCGCCGACCCAGCGGTTGCGGTCGGCGAAGGCCAGCCGGGACGCCTCCAGGTAGTGGAACAGCGCCTGCACGCGCGGCTCGGCGGCCAGGTCGTAGCCCTCCAGGATGTTGAGGGCCTCGCCGACGGTGGAGCCGCCGGAGGACGGCGGGCCCATGCCGTCCACCTCGAGGCCGCGGTAGCCGACACGGGTGGGTGGGCGCTGCAGCGCCCGGTAGGCGGCCAGGTCCCCGCGAGCCATCAGGCCGGGCCGGACGTTCAGGGCGGCGCCGGGGACCAGCGGCGGGTGCCGCACCTCGTCGACGATGGCGGCGCCGATCGCGCCGCGGTACAGCGGGTCGGTGCCGGCGGCGGCCAGCAGCCGGTAGGTGCCGGCCAGCGCGGGGTTGCGGAACACCGAGCCGACCGGCGGCGGCGCCCCGCCCGGCAGGAACAGCGCGGCGGTCGGGGCGATCGCCGCGAAGCGCGCCTGGTTGGCGGCGACCTGGTCGTGGAAGGTCTGGTCGACCACGAAGCCGCGCCGCGCGACCCGGATCGCCGGCTGCAGCGCCTGGGCGAGCGGGCGGGTGCCGAAGCGGTGCAGCGCCTGCTGCCACAGCGCCAGCGTGCCGGGCACGCCGACGCCGAGGCCGGAGGTGACCCGCTCGGGGAACGGGATCGGCGCGCCGGTGGCCGGGTCGATGAAGCTGTCCTCGCGGAAGGCCGCCGGGGCGGTCTCGCGGCCGTCCAGGGTCACCACCCGCCGCTGGCCCGCCAGGTAGGCGACCATGAAGCCGCCGCCGCCGACGCCGGCCACGAACGGCTCGGTGACCCCGAGGGTGGCGGCCGCGGCGACCGCGGCGTCGACGGCGTTGCCGCCCTGCCGCAGCACCTGCAGGCCCGCCCTGGAGGCGTCCAGGTCGCCGGTGGCGATCGCCCCGCCGCTGCCGGTGGCGACCGGCTGCTTGACGGCGGCGGCCGCGGGCCGGGTGGCGGCGCCGGCGCCGGTGGCGGCGACCGGCCCGGCCAGCAGGCCGAGCGGCAGCAGGACGGCGGCGAGCAGGGTCCTGGTCCGTCGGGCCACGGCGATCCCTCCCGGAGGTTGGCTGCGCCCCGGGAGTTTACCCAGCTTGTCGCGGTTGCTCGCTTTGCTTCAGAGGAGGTCGTCGAGCGACTTCTTGCGCCGCTTGTCGACCCCGGCGACCAGGTCGTCGAAGCTCGGGCCCTCGCCGGGGCGGCGGGTCAGGGCCTCGTCCAGCTGGTCCTTGCCGCGCAGGTCCTTGCCGGCGGCCAGCAGGTCGTTGAGCGAGGCGCGCTGCTTGCCCTCCAGCCGCAGCCGGATGGCGGTGAGGGTGGCCGACTGGTCGGGGTCCAGGCCGTGCGCGTTGTTGAGCTGGCTGAGGGCCAGCTCGGCGCGGACCAGCAGCTCCCGGTCGACCGGGCTGGGCGTGTCCTCGGGCATCGGGGCCTCCTTTGCTCAGAGCTTGCGGGCGACCAGCTCGGCGACCGGGCTGCGTTCGCCCTTGAGGAGGGTGACGTGGCCGAACAGGGCCTCGCCCTTGAGCCGCTCGATCAGCGCGGCCACGCCGGAGTCGGGCTCCACGTAGGGGTGGTCGACCTGGGTAGTGTCGTGGCACATGACCAGCTTGGAGCCCTCCCCCAGGCGGCTGGCGAGGGACCGCAGCACGCCGTACTCGACGTTCTGCGCCTCGTCCAGGATCGCGAAGGTCCGCACGAAGGTGCGCCCGCGGATGAAGGTGAGCGGCTCCAGCTGGACGGTGCCGTCATCCAGCAGGCCCTGGACGAGGTCGTGGGTGTAGCTCTCGCGCCGGTCGGTGTCGTGGCTGCCGCGGAACAGCTGCGCCAGGGTGTCGTGGATGGCCTTCATCCACGGGGAGATCTTCTCGTCGACGTCGCCGGGCAGGAAACCGAGGTCCTGGCGGCCGACCGGCACCACCGGGCGGAACACCAGCACCCGGTCGTAGGCGGCGGCCTCCACGGTCACCTCCAGGCCGGCCGCCACCGCCAGGTAGGTCTTGCCGGTGCCGGCGTTGCCGGCCAGCGACACCAGCGGCACCTTCGGGTCGCGCAGCAGGTGCAGGGCGAAGTGCTGCTCCTTGGAGCGGGCGCGCACCCCGAACGTCTCGGGCGCCTCGCCGACCAGCACCACCTCGGCCGGCTCGCCTGGCGCGGCGGTCCGCTGCACCTGGCCGAGGGCGCTCTGGCTGCCCGAGCGCAGCACCACGAACTGGTTGGCCCACAGCGGCTGGTCGGCGGCGACGCTGCCGCCGCGGCTGGCGTACAGCTTGTCCAGGCCGCCAGCCACCTCCACGGTGGCCACCCCCAGGTAGCCCTCCTCGATCGCCACCCGCTCGTGGCGGTACTCCTCCGCCGCCAGCTTCAGCGCCTCCGCCTTGATGCGCAGGCTGGCGTCCTTGGAGACCAGCACCACGCCGCGCTCGTCGCCCAGCTCCTTGGCCAGGTTGGCGGTGGTGGCCAGGATGCGGTTGTCGTCGGAGTCGGCCGACAGCCCCTCCGGCAGGATCAGCCGGCCGGCGTGGTTGACCTCCACCCACAGGCGGCCGCCGCCCGGCAGGGCCACCCCCACCGACAGGTTGCCCTGCTCGCGCAGGGCCTCCAGGGCGCGGATGGCGCGCCTGGCCGAGGCGCCGGTCTCGTCGGGCCTGGTCTTCAGCTTGTCGAGCTCCTCGACCACGGTCAGGGGGATGACCACGTCGTGCTCCTCGAAGCGGCCCGGGGCCTCCGGGTCGGCGATCAGCACGTTGGTGTCCAGTACGTAGGTGCGCAGTCGGGGCATCCACCGCTCCTTCGGTCAGGCTCACGGTACCGCGCGCAGGACCGCCCTGCTGGACACTCGGGCAGCACCAACCTGCTCAGGTATGTCTGCGCAATCTGGACTTGCATTGACTAGTTACTCTGGCCTAGTATCCCGCCTGCGGGTACGAATCGCCCTCGAATCATGGGGGCGGCGTTCCGGAAGCCGCTTCTTCTCCGGCGGCCTGCTCGGGGGATCAGGCCGCAGCGGTAGGGCCCGGAGCGCCGCGGGGGCGGTAGAGCGTTCGTCGCTCGCCCGGTGCCGATGCGACGACGCCGGGAGCAGGGGCCGCGGAGCCGCCGCGGCCCCTACTCTTTGTCAGCCCCGACCCGCCCCGGTCTCCTCGATCGCGTCGGCGAGCTCCGTCATGTCCCGTTCGGAGAGGCGCAGGTTGCCGGCTGGCAGCCAGCCGTCGACCTGGGAGGGGCGGCGGGCGCCGACGATCGCGGCGGTGACGCCGGGGTGGGAGGTGACCCAGGCGATGGCCACGGCGGCGGCGGGGACGCCGTGGCGGGCGGCGATCGGCTCCAGGCGGGCGGCCAGGGCCAGGTTGGCCGACAGGGCCGGCTCCCGGAAGTCGGCGCTGCCGCGGCGCCAGTCGTCCTCCGGCAGGGCCCGCGCCCGCTCGGCGTCGAAGGCCCCGCTGAGCAGGCCCGACTGCAGCGGGCTGTAGCAGACCACCCCGGTGCCGTGCGCCCTGGACCAGGGCAGCAGGTCGGCGGCGGCGCGCCGCTCGACCAGGCTGAACGGCGGCTGCAGCGAGTCGACGTGGCGGATCCGCTCGCAGCGCTCCAGCAGGGCCACGTCGAAGTTGCACACCCCGATCCAGCGTACCTTGCCCTCGTCGGCCAGCTCGGCCATGGTCGACCACGACTCCTCCACCGGCGTGCCGGTCTCGGTGTCGGGCCAGTGGAACTGGTACAGGTCGACGTGGTCGGTGCCCAGCCGCTTCAGGCTCTGCTCCAGCTCGAAGCGGATCGACTCGGGCCGCAGGTCGTAGTGGGGCTCGCCGTCGTGGCGGCCGTACCAGTTGCGCCCGCACTTGGTGGCCAGCAGCACCTCGCCGCCCTGCTCGCGCAGCACCTGGCCGACGATCTCCTCGGAGTGGCCGAGCCCGTAGACCGCGGCCGTGTCGACCCAGTTCACCCCCGAGTCGAACGCCCGGTGCAGCGCCGCGATCGACTCGTCGTCGTCCTGCGGCCCCCAGCCGAACCGCCACGGCCCGCCGATCGCCCAGGCGCCGACGCCGACGACCGAGATCTCCGGCCCGTCGCGGCCGAGCCTGCGGAACTGCATCCTGCCTCCTCGGGTTGTCTCGGGGTGCCTCCAGCCTGCCACGGAGGCGGCAGATCCGCTTCCTCGCGGATTACAGGGTCGTCATGCCCGGCCGGCGGGCTGGTCTCCCCTCCCGCTCGCCTCCTAGACTTGGCGGGAAGGAGGCCCGCGATGGAGGCGGCTGACGAGCGCGCCCTGACGAGGTCCCGCGCCAGGATCCTCGTCGTCGACGACGAGCACCGGATCCTGCGCTTCGTCGCGCGCGGGTTGCAGGCGGAGGGGTTCGAGGTCGACTCCGCCGACAACGGCGCCGAGGCGCTCCGCCGGGCCCTGGCCACCGACTACGACCTGGTCGTGCTCGACCTGCTCATGCCCGGCATGGACGGCGCCACCGTGCTGAGCCGGCTGCTGGCCGCCCGCCCCCGCCAGGCGGTGATCGTGCTGTCGTGCCTGACCGCCACCGCCACCAAGGTGCGTTGCCTGGAGGCCGGCGCCGAGGACTACCTGGCCAAGCCGTTCTCCCTCGACGAGCTGCTGGCCAGGGTCCGGGCGCGGCTGCGGGCGGCCGCGGGCCGGGCGGCGACCGAGCTGGTGGCCGGGCGCCTCCGGCTCGACCTGATCCGGCGCGAGGCCCACCTCGGCGCTGGCCCGGTCGCCCTCGCCGAGCGGGAGTTCCTGCTGCTGCGCGAGCTGATGGAGCACGCCGACCGGACCCTGTCCAAGCAGCGGCTGCTGGCGGCCGTCTGGCATTACCATTTCGACCCGGGCTCCAACGTGGTCGACGTCTACGTCCGCCGGCTCCGCGCCAAGCTGGGTGCCGAAGCCGTGGTCACTGTGCGAGGTGAAGGTTATCGCATCGCCACGCAGTGACCGGCTCCAGCGGCTGCTCGACTCCGGCTGGCTCGACCTCGCCTGGCTGGCGTTCGCGGGCGCCAACCTGGTGGCCATGGCGGTGGTGCCGCTGTGGGAGACGGTGCCGTTCCACTTCATCTGGGTCAGCCTGACGATCCTGTACGGCTACCGGGTGTGGGGGATGTTCCCGACCGCGCTGGTGCTCACCTTCGTGGTCGCCAGCACCGGCGCGCTGATCATCTTCGACATCCTGCGCAGCGCCGCGGCGCCCGACGAGCTGACCGAGGTGCCGCTCATGGGCGCCATGTTCATGGCGATGGTCTGGCACGCGCAGCGGCGCCGCAGCGCGATGGAGGACCTGCGCCGGGTGTCCGAGGCCAACCTGCGCCTGCTGCGGCGGGAGCGCCAGTTCATCCAGGACGCCTCCCATGAGCTGCGGACCCCGATCACCGTCGCGCTCGGCCATGCCGAGCTGATCGAGCGGGGCAGCCACGACCCGCTGCTGACCGAGGACGCCCGCGTGGTGGTCGACGAGCTGCTGCGGCTCCGGCGCCTGGCCGACCGGCTGCTGCTGTTGGCTACCGCCGAGGATCCTGAGTTCCTCACCCGCGCGCCGATCGACGTCGGCCGGCTGCTGACTGGCGTGCTGCAGCGCTGGGCGCCGACCGAGCGGCGCTGGCGCCTGCTCCCCGGCCCGGCGGCGGTGGTGATCGGCGACGCCGACCGGCTCGGGCTGGCCCTGGACGCGCTGGTCGAGAACGCCGTCAAGCACACCGGCAGCGACGGCGAGGTCCGCCTGGGCGCCAGGCGGGAAGGCGACATGGTCGTGCTGGCGGTCGCCGACACCGGCACCGGCATGCCGCCCGACAAGCTGGACGCGATCTTCGAGCGCTTCGCCCGGCTCGACCAGGGACGCAGCCGCGACCGGGGCGGCGTCGGCCTCGGCCTGGCCATCGCCAGGGCGATCGTGGCCGCCCACGGCGGCTCGGTGCGGGTCCGCAGCGCGCTCGGCGCGGGCAGCGTCTTCGAGCTGCGGCTGCCCGCAGCGGCCAGCAACGGCCAGGCCGCCTCCGCCGGCCGAGACCGGCCGCTGCCGGCGCCGCTGCTCGGGGCCGACTCCGTCCGTGGCTAGCGTCCCCACCGCGTGGACGTTCGACCCGACGGTGGTCGCGGCGCTGCTCACCACCGCCGTGCTCTACCTGCAGGGCGTGCGGCGGGTGCGACGGCCCGACCGGCAGCTCGGCAACCGCGCCGCGTGCTTCCTGGGTGGGCTGGCGGTGCTCTGGGTCGCGTTGCAGTCGCCGATCGATACCTACGCGGGCACGCGGCTGGCCGTGCACATGGTCCAGCACCTGCTGCTGACGATGGTCGCCGCCCCGCTGCTGGTGCTGGGAGCCCCGGTCACCCTCGCCCTGCGCGCGTCCTCCCCCGCCACCCGGCGGCGCTGGCTGCTGCCGCTGCTGCGGAGCCGGCCGGTGCGGCTGCTCAGCGTCCCGGTGCTCTGCTGGGCGCAGTTCGCCGTGGTGCTGTGGGCGAGCCACTTCTCCCCGCTGTACGAGGCGGCGGTCCGCAACAGCGGCGTGCATGCCCTGGAGCACCTGCTCTACCTCGCCTCCGCGGTGCTGTTCTGGTCGCCGGTGGTCGGCGTCGACCCCAGCCCCAGGCGCCTCTCCCACCCGGCGCGGCTGCTGTACCTGTTCCTGGCCATGCCGCAGGCGAGCTTCCTCGGCCTGGCCCTGTGGGGCGCCAGCCGCGTCCTCTATCCGAGCTACCAGGCCGCGCTCGGGCCCGCGGCCGCCCTCGACGACCAGCACCTGGCCGGCACGATCATGGGCTCGGCGGGCATGCTGGTCATGGTGGCCGCCTTGGGGCTGGTGCTCCTGGACTGGCTGCGCCGGGAGGAGCGGGAGGCCGCCAGGATCGACGCCCGCCTCGGGGTGGAAGGGGGATCGGGATGAACGACCGCTGCATCCGCTGCGGCAAGGTGGTGCCATGGGGACGCTCGGTCTGCCGTGACTGCAACCCCGCCGACCTGCCGAGCCCCAGCCCCACCCAGTTCCACGCGACGGTGTTCCTCACGGTGCTCGCGGTGATGGTGGTGCTGGCCGTGGTCGTGCTGCTGCGCAGCTGAGCGAGCCGTGAAACAGTGGTGTCAGCGCTGGCTGCCGGAGGCGGCGCGACGCAGCTGCCATCGTCTCGAGGGTCCGGCGGCTGCCCAATCGACGTGCTGAATCGTGCGCAGCCGCCCGCCCAGCTCAGCCAGCACCGCGTGATCGACGGGATCGCCTTCGGCGTACGGCACAGAATCGCCCGCCGTGATGAGCAGCGCCCTGAGCCTCAGGAAGATCAGCCGGGCGATCGAGGGATACCGGTCGAGCGTGCGTCGAAAGGCCCGAACGGAGATCTCGCCGAAGTAGCCGCTCGGGCTGACCGTGGCCTCAGTGATGCTGCTGACGCTGGACGAGCACCTCGCGGAACCAGCCGGCCGCCGCGGCCACCGCCAGCAGGCCGCCGACGAGCAGGATCCAGTGGCTCGCAAGCAGCCCGACGACGAGGCCGGCACCGGCCAGCGAGAACACCAACGGCCAGATGGTGGGGCGAACCTCTTCGACGTGGGCTCCCGCATCCTCGGGCACCTCGGCGGCTGCCTCCTTGGACTCGACCGAGACCGGAGCTTGTACGGCCGGCTCGGCAGCGGCAGCGGCCCGGTCGGCCGACCTGACCACCCGCCAGACGTACAGGCCCACGAAGGCGAAGCCGCCGCCGGCGATCAGCAGCTGCACGAACCCCCTCCACTCGTAGGCGGTCAGACCGTAGACCAGCCCGGCGACGAGCAGGAAGCCACCGAGCAGCAGGGCGATCCGCGCGTACAGCCTCACCTGGAGCCCTCCCGCACTATCCGCCGCCGCTGGTCAGCACGTAGAAGGTGACGTAGATGACCACCCCCAGGACGACCACGAAGTTCCAGTACACCGAGGCCGCCTGGACCGGCTGGTACCGGACCAGCGCGAGCCTCCCGGTCAGGCCCATCGCGGCCACCAGCGCAAGCAGCACGACCCCGCCGGCCACGTGCGCCAGGCCGAGGCCGGTCATCAGGTAGAACAGCGAGGCGAAGATGCCGTCGTGGAGGCCGAAGCCGACCTCGGAATAGCTGATCAGCGTGAGCACCACCGAGCCGACGCTGGCGGCCAGGGTAAGGAGGAGCCAGCGGCTGACCGCCTCCGGAAGCCCGCGTCGGCTGGCCCGCACCGCGCCGTACAGCAGCAGTCCCGACAGGACCAGGACGGCCAATGCGGCGGTGGGAAGCCCCAACGGCGGTGCCGGGGTGTTGCTCGGTGGCCAGGTCTTCTGGTTCACGTAGGTGGTGACGTAGGCGCCGTAGAAAGCGGCGAAGAACATCGACTCCGAGGCGACGAACAGCACCATGCCGAGGACCGAGCTCGAGGTGCTGGCGACCGCGCGCTCGTCGCTCGACGGGACCGGGACGGCGGGGCTGCTCATGCCGGCGCTCCTTCGGCTCCAGCCCCCGCCGTCACGCGTGCGTCATACACGGGCCGGTTCGACCGCACCGGCGGGAGCCGGTCAAAGTTGTGGGACGGCGGCGGTGAGGACGTCGCCCACTCCAGCGTGAAGCCGTCCCAGGGGTCGTCCGGCGCGCCGCGCGGCCGGCGCAGGGTGACGATCACGTTGACCAGGAACACCAGCATCGCCAGGGCGATCACGAACGCGCCCACGGTGGACAGTGTGTTGAGGAAGGTCCAGCCGCGGTCGGGGGCGTAGTCGGCGATGCGCCGCGGCATGCCACGCAGCCCCAGCAGGTGCATGGCGAAGAAGGTCAGGTTAAAGCCGAGCAGCTGCAGCCAGAAGTGCCACTGGCCCAAGCGGCGCGAGAGCATGCGCCCGCAGATCTTCGGGAACCAGTAGTAGATCCCGGCCATGATGCCGAACACCGTGCCGCCGAACAGGACGTAGTGGATGTGGGCGACCACCCAGTAGGTGTCGTGGATGGCGAAGTCCATCGCCGGCGAGGCCATCCAGACGCCGTCGAGCCCGCCGATCAGGAACATGGCGACGAACCCGAGCGCGAACAGCATCGGCGGCTCGAAGCGGAGCTTGCCCTTGCGCATGGTGGCGAGCCAGTTGAAGAACAGCACGCCGGTGGGGATGGAGATCAGCTCCGTCGTCACCGAGAAGAACGGCAGCTCGACGTAGCCGGTGACGAACATGTGGTGCGCCCACACGCTGAACGACAGCGCCGTGATCAGCAGGAACGACAGCACGACGCCGGTATAGCCGAACAGCGGCCTGCCGGAGAACACCGGGATGATCTCGCTCACCATCCCCCAGGCGCCCAGGATCAGCATGTAGACCTCGGGATGGCCGAAGAACCAGAAGACGTGCTGCCAGAGCAGCACGTCACCGCCGCGGGCGGGGTCGAAGAAGGTGGTGCCGAGGTGCCGGTCGGCGAACAGCATGATGAAGCCGGCGGCGAGGACCGGCGTGGCCAGCACCACCAGCAGCGAGGTCGCCAGCGTCGACCAGGTGAAGATCGGCACCCGCAGCATGGTCATGCCCGGGGCGCGCAGCCGCAGGAT
>DASQWY010000186.1:0-5490 GCA_035640005.1 Actinomycetes bacterium | reverse complement strand
GGATCGCGCGGCGCGGGATCGAGTCGTCTGAACGGTTGGGGCGGCACCGGTGGAAGGTGGAGCGGTCGCTGTCGTGGCTGAGCTGCTGGCGGCGGCTGCAGGTACGGTGGGACAGGGACTCGGGCCGGTGGTTCGCGTTCGTCCTGCTGGCCTGCGCCGTGGTGTGCTTCCACCGACTGTGACCCGCCGAAGCAGTGGCAGCGGCGTCCTGCACGGCTGGGCCGGCAGTTCAGCTAGGTCGGTCCGGCGACCTCGACGGTCCGAGCCAAGCGCGTCCCGCTGGCGGTCGCAACCGCGGCCACGCCGGTCCACAGCACACCGGCGTACACCGCGTACCACAACGCCTCTTGGGCAGCCGACACATGCGCGGCGCCCAGCATGACCAGACAGCCGGTGCTGCTGGCGTGCATGAGCTGCGCGAGCAGCACGCTGCTGGTGTTGGTGTACAGCCACGCGATGAGCACCCGGATCGCGGCCAGGACCGCGACGAAGGCAAGGAAGAAGGGGATCCAGAAGCGGCCGTGGGGGTGGGCAGCGCCCAAGGAGTCCACCACCGGCAGGTGCCAGACACCCCACAGCACGCCCAGCAGAACCGCGGCCGCCAGGGCGCCCAAGCGCGCCCGCATCCGCGGGTAGGCATACCCCGTCCAGCCGACCTCCTCGAACCACCCTGCCACCAGGCCGAAGGTGAGCCCAACCGGGAACAGGTTGGGGGTGAACGCGCGCGAGACCACCATCCGCAGCGCCAGCAGCACCGCCAGGATGCCGGCAGGGGGAATCAGCAGCGCCGCGTACCAGCGCGCGCCCACCCGCCAGCGCCGCATGCGCCACAACAGCGCCGCCACGCCGTCGCGCCCGCCGGTGGCGGCGGTGAGGACGACACCAACTGCCCCAACTGCCACCACCATCACCGGGAACAGCACCAGCGCCACTTGGGCTTGTCGGTCCCCGCCAGCCGCGGGCCGCGGCAGGCCCACCACCGCCAAGGCGGCCACGCTGACGGCGTACACAAGGCCGAAGTAGGCCGCCAGTGGGAAGCGCCGGCCCAAGTTCCTGAGGGGCATCGCCGCACCTCCTCGCCGACGGCAGCGCCCTGCTGGCCCAGCCTCGCCCGGCAGCGTCCTACGGCCGAGCGCACGAGGCCGGCGGGCACCAAGGCCATCTTGGCACCCAGCCGAGTGAACCACCGACAAGCTGCATCGCTACCGGCGCGAGGGCGCAGGCCCGGTCGGCCCCAGCTCACCTCGACCGAGGCAAAGCTCCCAAAGGGAGCGAGACACGTCTTAAGGCGATCTCCTGTGCTGAGTGCCTGATGCGCGAAGCTCCACCCCGGCCTCAGCGGGCAGGCGTCCCTCGCCTGGACGGCGTCGTGGTGGTCGAGCTGAGCGTCTGACCAGCAGGCGCCCATGCCGGCCCAGGAGGACCGGCTCGGGCGTGGGCGTGGCCGTCGCCCGGGATCGGTGGTACGGGCCGATTGTCGCCAACCGGCAGGCGTGGGTTAAGGTTCGGCCTTCGAGGCGGGCCGCCTTGACCCTGCGGCGGCTGCTCCGGCATCGGAGCTGCTGGGGTAGGGGGTGGTAACGGTGGCACGCAGACTCCCGGCGATGCTGGGCCTGGTGGTGGCGGCCCTGGCCCTCGGCTCGCTGGCGACCGCGGTACCCGAGCCGGCCCGGGCGGCGACCGGCGACAACCTGGTGCTGGTCTGGAACGACCAGACCCTGCAGTCGATCCGCAAGCTCCCACCGGCGCCGACGGTGGCCGCCCGGGCGCTGGCGGTCGTGCACACCGCCATCTACGACGCCTGGGCGGCCTACGACCCGCTGGCGGTCGGCACCCAGCTGGGTGCTGGCCTGCGCCAACCCGAGGCGGAACGCACCCAGGCCAACAAGGACAAGGCGGTCAGCTACGCTGCCTACACCGCCCTGATGGACCTGTTCCCCGCCCTCCAGGCCGACTTCACCACCAGGATGGCCTCGCTGTACGGCGACGAGTTCGCCGCCGACACCACTGCCCCGGCCACCGTGGGGTTCACCGCTGCGCAGGCGGTGCTGAACCTCCGCCACGACGACGGATCCAACCAGCTGGGCGGCTACGCCGACACCAGCGGCTACGTCCCGGTCAACAGCTGGGACCAGGTCAACGATCCCGACCAGTGGCAGCCGCTGTGCGTGCCGCTGCCGCCGCCCGGCGCCAGCAGCTGCACCCCAGTGCAGAAGTTCGCGACCCCCCACTGGCGCGGCGTGACCCCGTTCGCGCTGACCACGGCCTCCCAGTTCCGCCCGGACCACGGCCCGGCCGTCACCGTGGTCAAGGGCAAGCCCAGCGACGCCTTCGTCAAGGAGGTCGACCAGCTGCTGAAGTTCAGCGCCGGGCTGACCGACACCCAGAAGGCCGTCGCCCAGTACTGGGAAGACCCCCCGGGCTCCGAGACCCCACCCGGCCACTGGAACCTGATCGCCCAGTGGGTGTCGCGCCGCGACCATCACACCCTGGACGTGGACGCCAAGCTGTTCATGGCGCTCAACAACGCGCTGCTGGACGCCAGCATCACCGCTTGGGACGCCAAACGCCAGTGGAACTCGGTGCGGCCCATCACCGCGGTCCGCTGGCTGAAGCAGGGGCAGCTCATCCAGGCCTGGGGTGGGCCCTACCAGGGCACCAGGACCATCCGCGGGGAGGACTGGCTGCCCTACCAGCGGTCCAACTTCGTCACCCCGCCGTTCCCCGAGTACATCTCCGGGCACTCCACCTTCAGCGCCGCTGCGGCCGCGGTGCTCAAGGCCGCCACCGGCAGCGACACCCTCGGCATGTCGGTCACCATCCCGGCCGGCAGTTCCACGGTGGAGCCGGCCACGGTCCCGGCCGCCCCGGTGACCCTGTCGTGGAAGTCGTTCAGCGCCGCCGCAGACCAGGCCGGCATCTCACGCGAGTACGGCGGCATCCACTTCAACGACGGCGACTACGAGGCCCGCCAGGCCGGCGAGGACGTCGGCCTGCAGGCCTGGTCAAAGGCCAAGACCTACTTCAGCGGCAAGGCCATCCCCAAGGCATAGCCGACAACCCGCGGTGAGCGTCGGGCCAACCGCTCAGGCCCAGGTCGGCTGCTCGGCGGCGGCGCGGCCGGCGTCGGCCGACCAGCCGGCCGCACCGCCGTTGCTGGACCAGCGGCGCGACCGGACTGAGCCGGCCTGGCCCCCCTGCTAGGTCGCCTCTCCCCAGGCCAGACCCCGCTGCAGCGCCGGCGACCCTCGGTCTCCAGGCGAGGCGACCGGCGCCGCCGTCCAGCCGCGGCGCTGGTCGTCGCCTGCAAGGGCACGGCGGCCGGCCTCGGTCAGCAGCACGTAGTCCGAGGCGACCATCACCAGCCGGCGTCTGGCGAGCGAGCGGGTGACCGCGCGCCCCACCAGCCAGCGGGTGACGTAGCCGTCGGCCGCGCCGAGCTGCTCGAGGGCCTGCCGCTCGCCGGGCGCGAGCCCTTCCGAGGCCGCGTGGCCGCGGCCGCGCCAGCGGATCCCGCGCAGCCGCCCGGGTGCGGGGCGCTCCGGCAGCGGCGCCCTTCCGGAACCGGCACTGATGCGCGCATGTGCCATTTACGACTCCCGCGGCGGCCTGGCGGGTATGGCCGGCGCCCTTTGCATTCGCGACCCTGACGCGCGTTATGATCGCCTACGCCAAGTGCAGATGCAACTGTCGGACGCAAGTGCAGAGGCCAAGTGACCGATCAGGAGTCAAGGATGACACGCGACGATGCGGTGAACCGGAGCTACAACGGCATCCCGGCCGGCCAACTGCAAGGGGCCAGCTGGCGAAAGAGCGGTCGCAGCAGCGCCCAGGGCAACTGCGTGGAGACGGCCAGGCTGCCGGGCGGCCAGGTGGCGGTGCGGAACTCCCGGCACCCGGAGGGGCCGGCGCTGATCTTCACCGACGCCGAGGTCCGCGCGTTCCTCGGCGGCGTGAAGGACGGCGACTTCGACGACCTGGTCGGCTGAGGCCGCCCTACGCCCCCTTCAGGATCTCGGCGAGCAACCCCAAGGTGCTGCCAGGAGGCGCCGCGCGGACGCAGATGCTCTCCATGACGTGCAGGTACTCCGCCACGTCCTCGGGCTTGTCGAGGTAGGTGGCGTTGGTCAGGTGCTCCAGGTAGACCACGTCCGGCAGCTCGTCGTCGGGGAACCGCAGGATGCTGAAGGCGCCGCCCATGGCGGGATGGGCGCCGGCGTCCAGCGGCAGCACCTGGAGGGTCACGTTCGGCAGCCGGGTGGCGTCGATCAGCCGCTCCAGCTGCGCGCGCATCACCTCGGGGCCGCCCACCGGCCGCCGCAACGCAGCCTCGTCCACCACCGCCCACAGGTGCGGGGCGTCCTGGCGCGACAGTAGCCCCTGGCGGGCCACCCGCAGGGCGACCCGGCGCTCCACCTCCTCGTCGGCGTCGTGCAGGTGCGCGCCCACCACCACCGCCCGCATGTAGTCAGTGGTCTGCAGCAGCCCGGGGACGTACTGGCCCTCGTAGGTGCGGATCAGCGTCGCCGCCGACTCGAGGTCGACGTAGGCGCGGAACCACTGGGGCAGGATGTCGCCGTAGGGCTGCCACCAGCCCGGTTCGTTGGCCTCCCTGGCCATGTTGGCGAACGCCACGATCTCGTGCGCGTCGCTGACGCCGTAGAGCTTGAGCAGGTCGACGATGTCGCGTTCCTTGAAGCCGACCTGCCCGTTCTCCAGCCGGTGGATCTTCCAGGCGGACGCGCGGATGGCCTCGCCTGCCTGCTCGCGGGTGATGCCGGCGTCGGTCCGCAGCCGACGCAGCTGCGAGCCGACCAGCATGCGGCGGACGGTCGGGCCGCCCCCCGCTCCAGCCTGCACCCCAGTCACGCCCACCTCCCCGCCTGGTCGGCCCATAGTCTGCCACTTCGGCCGGACCGCCCGGAACTGCTACCGGCGGGTCACTTCACCAGACGCCGCCGATCCAGGTGTCGAGGCGGTCCTGCACCTCGCGCAGCCGCTCCACCAGGCTCTTCAGCATGCTCACCGCCACGCTGGGGTGCTCGACCAGGAACGCCTGGAAGTCGTCGGCGGGGATCCGCAGCGCCTCCACCGGCTCCACCGCCTTGACCGTGGCCTCGCGGCGGTTGCCGGCCAGCACCGCCATCTCGCCGAAGAAGTCGCCACGCCCCAGCCGGTGGAAGCGCCCGCCCACGTCGACCTCGGCGGCGCCCGACTCGATGATGTACATCGCGTCGCCCCGGTCGCCGCGTTCCACGATCGCCTGGCCCGCCTGGAACGAGGCCCGCTGCCCGACCAGCAGGACGGTCTGGAGCTGCTCACGGTCGAGCCCCGCGAACAGGGGGGTGCGTTCAAGGGCGGCGATCCCGACCGTCATCTCGTCCATGCACTACCCCCTGGTTCGACCTCGACCGGACTCGCAGATGATAGCCATGGCCTCACGGGACGATCTCCACCTCCAGCTGGTGCCGGCGGTTGGGGGGCACCTCC
>DASQWY010000185.1:0-7426 GCA_035640005.1 Actinomycetes bacterium | reverse complement strand
ACGGCAGCGACTCGATGTCGCCGACGGTCCCGCCGACCTCGGTGATGACCACGTCGGCGTCCTCGGCCACGCGCACGATGCGGGCCTTGATCTCGTTGGTGATGTGGGGGATCACCTGGACGGTGTCGCCGAGGAACTCGCCGCGGCGCTCGGCCGCGATCACCGTCGAGTAGATGGCGCCGGTGGTGACGTTCGAGTCGCGGTAGAGGTTCTCGTCGATGAAGCGCTCGTAGTGGCCGAGGTCCAGGTCGGTCTCGCAGCCGTCGTCGGTGACGAACACCTCGCCGTGCTGGAACGGGTTCATGGTGCCCGGGTCGACGTTGATGTACGGGTCGAGCTTCTGCATGGTGACCCGCAGGCCGCGGGCCTTGAGCAGGCGTCCGAGCGAGGCGGCGGTGAGGCCCTTGCCGAGCGAGGAGGAAACCCCGCCGGTCACGAAGATGTGCTTGGCCAAGGTGTTGTTGACCCCCTTTGGGTCCTTCGGGGGAACCGGGTGGCCATTGCCGCCCGGCCGTCTGCGGACCCTCCGGGATGCCAATGTATCACGGGACGCCCCCGCCGCCCCGCAATCGGCTCCTCACCCTGAGGACCGATGCGGGCCGGGTAGTTGGGGGGGTTCCGGGGGGGAGCGAGCTCTCCCCCGAATGAACCGAGGACTACGACAACCCCTCCCGGCGGCCGAGCCGATCAACCGCCCGCAAAACCCGATTCCTCTCGATCACCCGGGTGAAGCTCACCCGCTCGGAGGCCAGCTGCAGCGCCAGCAGCGCGGCGGCGGCCAGCAGCAGCAGCCACACCGGCCCGGCGAGCAGCAGCGTGCCGACCACGGCGCCGAGCGAGTTGGCGCCGGTGTCGCCGAGCATGCCCTCCTCCCGCAGGTCGAGTGGGAGCGCGGCCAGCGCGGCGCCGGCCAGGCCAGCCGACCACGCGCCGCCGGGCGGGTCGAGCAGGCAGGCGGCGCCCCACAGGGGCAGGAACACCTTGGCGCAGCGGCCCGGCCGCAGGTCCAGCAGGTTGGCGAGGTTGGCGGCGGAGGCGACCACCAGCGCCCCGAGGGGCACCAGCCAGCCGGAGCGCTGCTCCGGCACGGCCAGGCTGGCCACGATCAGCCCGGCGAGCGCCCCGCCGAGCAGCTTGACCCCGCCGCCGGTGAGCCGCCCGGCGGCCAGCGCCCGCAGGTGGCCGCGGAAGCCGCGCATGCCGGCGTCCTCCACCAGGTCATCGACCAGGCCGAGCACGGCGAACGCCAGCCCGGCGACCACCACTGCCAGCGCGGACGGGGCGAGCAGGTCGATGCGCAGCGCCCGCAGCGGGTCCAGCCGGGCGGCCAGGCTCAGCGGCGTGGCCCACACCAGCAGCCCGAGCGGGAGCAGCAGCCCCAGCCCGGCGACCACCACCCGGCGCCGGTAGTTGACCCTGGCCAGGCTGGAGCCGGCCAGCGCGGCCAGCAGCTGGCGGCCGGCCCAGTGGCCGACGCCCCAGCCGACCAGCACCCCGAACACGGCCACCGGCAGCGCGCGCATCGGTCAGCCCCTCCCGCGGCCCTGGCCGTCGCCGGCGGGCTCGCCGCCGGGCCGCCAGACGCGGCGGCGGCCCAGCTCGCGGGCGATCGAGCCGGCCTGCCTGGCCCGGTGGGCGATGCCGGACAGGTCCTTGCCGGTGGCCTTGTGGCGCAGGTCGACCTGGACCTCGACCACCCGCAGGCCCGCCCGGAGCGCGTCCAGGGTCATCGCCACCTCCACCCCGAACCCCGGCGCGAACGGCAGCACGGCGGGCAGGGCGTCCCAGCGGATGGCGCGCTGGCCGGACAACGGCTCGGCCATGCGCCGGCCGGCGACCCGTCGCATGCCCCAGCGGGCCAGCCCCATGGCCACGCCGAAGCCGGCGGCGCCCTGCTGGGGCGGCAGGTCGGCGATGGCCAGATCGGCGTCGCCGGCCAGCACCGGGCCCAGCAGCAGGTCCAGCCGGCCGGCGGTCTCGCCCAGGTCGGCGTCGGCGAGCAGCAGCGCGGCCGGCTCGGGGCTCACGTGCTCGGCCACCCGGCCCATCAGCGCCGCCAGGCCGGCGTTCAGGGCGCCGCCCTTGCCGAGGCTGCGGGGCAGGTCCAGGCAGTGGGCGCCGGCCTCCAGGGCGCGGGCGGCGGTGGCGTCGGTCGACCCGTCGCTGACGACCAGCACCTCCGCCAGGCCCGGCAGGCCGCGCAGGGCGGTCACGGTGGCGGCGACCCGGGCGGCCTCGTCGCGGGCCGGGACCAGGGCGAGCGCGCCGTCGCCGTTCACGAGCCGGGCTTCTCCGGCAGCAGCCCGCTGGCGCCCGACTTGCTGCCGTACTGGCCGGTGACCCGGGTCTGCAGCCAGCGCTGCAGCGCCTCCACAACGGCCACCTGGCCGTAGGCGAGGTCGACGTCGTCGACACTGGAGACCCGCTGGTTGACGCCGCGCGCGTCGCGCAGCGCCGCCACCCAGGAGACCGGCCCGGCGGCCTTCTCGACGCCGACCACCGCCGCCGCCCGGTCCGACAGGCGGTCGGCCAGCGGGATCAGGAAGTCGTCGGGCGGCAGGGTGGTCTGGTCGGTGGGGCCGATCAGAACGAACAGGGTGCCCGGGCGCGGGAACGCCTCCTGCCCGCTCTTGAACTGCCTCTGCAGCGGCAGGTCGGCCAGGAACTTGGCGTCGTTCAGGCCGGTCAGCACGTCGCCGGCCCGGACGCGCTTGTCCTGGGGCAGCCTGGTCGGCAGCGCCAAGCGGTCGACGACCTGGCCGATCAGGGCGCTGCGCTCGGCGGCGGCGTCGGCGGTGTCGACCGCCAGCAGCCGGCCGAGGGTGTTGCGGTCGCCGTCGGCGGCCAGGGCCAGCCGGTCGGAGGAGAAGGTGATGCGCCCGTCGACCACCGCGCCGGCCGCCTTCATCGCCTCGATGACCTTGTCGCGGGTGGGGTCGTCGACCTTGTCGGTGTCGACCAGCACCACCGGCTGCCCCTTGAGCCGGCCGCGGACCAGCTGCGGCAGCACCGCCGAGCTGAACTCCTCGTAGCGGCCGAGCTGGGCGCGCAGCTGGTCGTTGTCGGACCGGGTCTTCTCGCTCTCGGCGCGCACTCGGTTGCTGGTGGCCCGCAGCAGGGTCACCGACCCCTCCTTGAGCACGGTGCTGCCGACGACGATCCCGAGGGCCAGGGCCAGGAACACGGCCACCAGCGAGACGATGTGGTAACGCAGGCTGATCACGAGGGCACCCCGGGGTCAGAACAGGGACCGGAGCCGGTCCAGGAACACCCGCAACAGCTCGAGCAGGTCGTCCCAGACCAGCCGGACGGGTTCGGATACGAGCGAGATCACCAGCATGGCGACCAGCGCCGAGCAGACCAGGAAGATCAGGTCGCTGCGGCGCACGCCCTGCCGGTACAGGCGGTTCACGCCTTTGGCGTCCACCAGCTTGGGCCCGACCTTGAGCCGCACCAGGAAGGTGGAGGCCATCCCCGGCCGGCCCTTGTCGAGGAACTCGACCATGGTGGCGTGGCTGCCGACCGCCACGATCAGGTCGGCGTCGGCCTCGAAGGCCAGCAGCATGGCCATGTCCTCGCTGGTGCCCGCGCCGGGCATCAGCAGCGGGGTCAGCCCGAGCGCCTCGACCCGCTCGCGGCCCGGCGCGCGGCCGTCGGGGTAGGCGTGGACGACGATCTCGGCCCCGCAGGTGAGCGCCTGGTTGGTGACCGAGTCCATGTCGCCGAGGATGACGTCGGGCTTGAGGCCCGCCTCCAGCAGCGCGTCGGCGCCGCCGTCGACGCCGATCAGGGCCGGGCGGAACTCCTGGATGTAGCCGCGCAGCGTCCCCAGGTCCTTCTTGTAGTCGTGGCCGCGGACCACCACCAGCACGTGCCGGTCGCGCAGCCTGGTCTCCAGCGTGGGGATCTCCAGGCCCTCCAGCAGCAGGTCGCGGTCGCGGCGAACGTAGGCGAGGGTGTTGAGGGTGAACTCCTCCAAGGCGGTGGCCAGGTTGTCCTTGACCGCGTCCAGCCGCTTGCGGACGTCCTCGGGCGCCAGCCACTCGCCCTTGGCCACCCGGTCCTCGCCGCGCCACACCACGCCGTCGGCGTCGACCCGGACCGGCTCGCCCTCGCGCAGCTCGAACACCTCCTGGCCGACGGCGTCCAGCAGCGGGATGCCGGCGTCGACCAGCACCGACGGCCCGGCGTTGGGGTAGCGGCCGGAGAGGCTCTCGGCGGCGTTGACGACCGCGACCGGGCGGCGCTCGACCAGCGTCTCGGCGGCGACCCGGTCGATGTCCTGGTGGTCGATGACCGCCACGTCGCCGGGGCGCAGCCGCCTGACCAGGTTCTTGGTCCGCCGGTCCTTGCGGACCGGCCCCGCCAGGTCGGCGCGGTCGGCCGCCGCCGGCTGGCGGCGGCGGCGCAGCGTCGGCCGGGGCAGCCTCACGGTCGCTCCCCGTCCAGGGCGGCCCGCGCCGCGCTGGCCGCGGCCAGCAGCTCCTCGGCGTGGGCCTGGGCGGCGTCGGAGCCTTCCATGCCGGCGAGCATGCGCGACAGCTCGACGCGCCTGCTGCCGGAGTCCTCCAGGGTGCGCACCGCGGTGGTGGTGGCGCCGGCAGCGGACTGCTTCTCGACCGCGAAGTGCCGGTCGGCGAAGGCGGCGATCTGCGGCAGGTGGGTGACCACCAGCACCTGGTGGTGGCGGGCGAGCTGGGCCAGGCGGCGGCCGACGGCGGCGGCGGTGCGGCCGCCGACCCCGGCGTCGACCTCGTCGAACACCAGGGTCGGGGTGCGGTCGACGCCGGCGAGCACCACGCGCAGGGCGAGCATCACCCGCGACAGCTCGCCGCCGGAGGCGGCGCGGCCGAGCGGCCGCAGCGGGGCGCCGTCGTGGGCGGCCAGCTGGAACTCCACCCGGTCCAGGCCGTGCTCGCCGGCGGCCAGCCGGCGCTCGCCGACGGGCAGGCCGGCCGGGTCGTCGTCCTGCTCGACCGGCACGCGCACCTGGGCGGCGGGCATGGCCAGGTCGGCCAGCTCGGCCTGGACGGCGGCGGCCAGCCGCGCGGCCGCCTCGGCCCGCCGTGCCGACACGCTGGCGCCCAGCTCGGTCAGCTCGGCGCGGAGGGTGGCGGCCTCGGCCTCCAGCGCCTCCGAATGGAGCGTGCGGCCCTCCAGCTCGGCCAGGCTGGCGGCGGCCCGCGCGGCGAACGCCAGCACCGCCGCCTCGTCGTCCCCGTACTTGCGGAACAGGTCGCGCAGCTCGCCGATGCGGGCCTGCACCTGGTCGAGCCGCTCGGGGTCGACCAGCACCGCCTCGGTGTAGGCGCGCAGCGCGGAGGCGAGGTCGGCGACCTCCAAGGCCAGCGCCTCGGCGCGGCCGGCCAGCTCCTGCAGGGCGGGGTCGTGGCCGCCCGGCCCCCGCACCGCGCGGGCGGCGGCGGCCAGGGCGGCGGCCCCACCGCCCTCGTCGTCCTCGCCGGCCAGCAGCCAGTGGGCCAGGCCGGCGGCCTGCCGCAGCGCCTCGGCGTTGGCAAGCCGCTCGGCCTCGGCCTCCAGCTCGGCCAGCTCGCCGACGCGGACGCCGGCGGTCTCGATCTCCTGCAGCTGGTAGCGGAGCAGGTCGGCCTCGCGGGCGCGGTCGCGGGCGCGCGCGGCCAGCTCGTCCAGCTCGCGGCTGACCGACCGCAGCCGCCGCCAGCCGGCCGCGAACGCCGCCAGCGGCTCCAGCACCGGCGGCCCGGCGAAGCGGTCGAGCAGCTCGCGCTGGACCCCGGGGCGGAGCAGGCGCTGGAACTCGTGCTGGCCGTGGACCTCGACCAGGGGGCGGACCACCTCGCCGATGGCGGCCACGGTGGTCATGCGGCCCTGCAGCTGGGCGCGGCTGCGGCCCTCGGCGAGCACCTGGCGGGCCACGATCACCTCGCCGTCATCGTCGCTGGAGCCGGCCGCGGCCAGGGCGGCGGCCGCCTCCTTGTCGCCGGCCAGCAGCAGCCGCCCCTCCACCTCGGCGGCGGCGCGGCCGGCGCGGACCTGGCCGGGGTCGGCGCGCTCACCGAGCAGCAGCGACAGGGCGTCGACGACCATCGTCTTGCCCGCGCCCGTCTCGCCGGTGAGCACGTTGAGCCCGGTCGAGACCTCGAGGGTGGCGCCGTCGATGACCCCGAGGTCGCGGATGCGAAGCTCTGTTAGCACAAAGGGGATGATAGCTGGAGCGGCACACCGGCCGAGATTTGCGTGCACAGGGGGGTCCCCGGTTCATTCGGGGGGGAGCTCGCTCCCCCCCGGACCCCCCCAAGAGCCCGGCCCCCATTGGTCCTCGTCCTGGGGAGCCGACTCGGGGTCCTCGTCCTGGGGAGCCGGCTCAGGGTCGTCAGCCACCTCGCCGGCGTCGGCGAGGCGGAACTTGGAGCGGACCAGCCGGTAGAAGTCGGCGTGGTCGAGGCGGACGAGCAGGGCGTCGTGGCGGCCGCGGCGCACCTCCACGACCGCGCCGGGGGGCAGCTCGCGGGCGGCGCGCCCGTCCACGCTGACCACCACCGGCGGGCTCTCCGGCAGCAACTCCAGCCGGACCCCCTCGTCGGGGTGCAGCACCAGCGAGCGGTTGAACACCATGTGCGGCGCGATCGGGGTCAGCAGCAGGGCGTCCAGCCGCGGGGAGACGATCGGCCCGCCGGCCGAGAAGCTGTAGGCGGTGGAGCCGGTCGGCGAGGCGACCATCAGGCCGTCGGCGGCGTAGCGGGCGAACGGGCCGCCGCCGCCGATGCGGACCGCCACCACCGCCAGCCGCTCGCGGGCGGCCTTCTCCAGCACCACGTCGTTGATGGCCAGGTCCTCGCCGACGTCGACCCCGTCGATCAGGGTGCGCGCGGCCAGGGTGGTGCGCCGCTCGACCCGGTAGTCGCCGGCGTGGACCGCGTCCAGCGCGGCGACCAGGCCGTCGGCCTCCACCTCGGTGAGGAAGCCGAGCCGGCCCAGGTTGACACCGAGCACCGGCACCCCCGCCTGCAGCACCAGGCCGCCGGCGCGCAGCAGGGTGCCGTCGCCGCCGAGGCTGACGGTCAGGTCGAGCCCGTCGGGGAAGCTGGCCGCGTCCGCGCACGGCACCTCGTCGCCCAGGCAGCCCCGCTCGCTGTCGAGGGTGCGCAGCTCGACGCCGTGGTCGGCGGCCCAGCCGGTGAGCTGCTTGCCGACCGCCAGCGCCGACGGCCTGCCCATGTGGACCACGGCGCCGACGCGGCGCAGCGGCCCGCTCACCGGGCCGCCCCCGGCAGCGCGGCGCCCTCGGCGACGGCGGCTGTCATGATCCCGCCCCCGGCAGCGCGGCGCCCTCGGCGACGGCTGCGGCCAGGGCCAACTCGTCCAGGGGGCCGGCGCCGCGCCGCAGGTGCAGGAAGAACTCGACGTTGCCGGCGGGGCCGGGCAGCGGCGAGGGGCACAGCCC
>DASQWY010000184.1:0-2046 GCA_035640005.1 Actinomycetes bacterium | reverse complement strand
GCCGGGGGTGAAGCCGATCGCGACCCGGGCTGGCAGGTGCACCGCGCGGGCCATCGCCGCCATGGCGATGGCGAACTGCTCGCAGTAGCCGCGGCGGACGGAGAACAGGAAGCGGGTGAGCCGGTCCTCGCCGCCGCTGCCGGACAGCTCGGGGACGTCGAGGTCGTAGGTGAACTGGCTGGAGCGGAGGTAGCGCTGCAGGGCCAGGGCCTTCTGGTAGGCCGTCGGGAGGTCCTGGGTGACGTCCTGCGCCAGCCTGACGACGCGCTCGTCGAGGCCCTGGGTCTGCAGGTAGTTCTCGCCGGGCTCCTGGGTGTAGTCCTGGGCGCGCAGGAGGTCCTCGGGCTGCGGCGCCAGGACGTCCGAGACCACCTGGTAGCTGAAGCCGCGGCGGAAGCGGGACTTGGTCGCGATCCCGCGGCTGGCCGGGTTCTGCCAGATGCGCCGCCCGGCCTCCACGCTCACCGGGGCCGCCGCGGCCGGCAGGATGGCGCCGCTGCCGCTGCCGGCCAGCTCGTCGATCTGGTAGCGCTGGGTGAGCCTGGTGGTGCGCGCGGCGGGCGCGACGTCGGAGTTCGGCGCGCCGTTGACGAACGGGACCAGGTCGTCGCTGCGGCCGGACGGGAACCAGTTGGTCCCGTCGAAGCGGTCCAGGGTCTGCAGCCGCCAGTACTCGCCGGTGACGGCCTCGACGGTGAACATGCGCGTCTCGCGCGCCTGGTTCAGGCGGGTGCGCAGGGAGACGAACGGGTTGATGCTCACCGGCGCGTCGGCGGCGACGCCGGTGCGGTAGTCGAGCAGCGGCGGCTGGTCGTAGCCGGGCAGCAGCCAGGGGAGGAACAGGCCCGCCGCGCAGGCGATCACCGCCAGCCAGCGGCCGATGTTGGCGGCCGGGGTGGAGGGCAGGCGCCAGCCCGACGCGGGCCGTGCCCGGGTGCTCGACACCCAGCGGCCCCAGGTGGTCAGGCGCGCCCGGCCCTCGGTCAGCAGCACGCCGGCCGCGCCGAGCAGGAACCACAGCGCGTACCAGCCGGGGCTGGAGTTGCGCACGATCGCGGGGAAGACGAACAGCCCCAGCGCCGGCACCATCGCGAGCAGCGGCTGCCTGGCGCGGAAGGTGAGCCCGTCGGCGGAGGTCGCCACCGCCCAGGCCCCGGCGCAGGTGATCAGCAGGAACTCGCGGGTGACCACCACCGGCGCCGCCTGGTCGACCACGCCGCGAAGGGCGACCTGCACCGCCTCGGCCATCGCCCGCAGCGTGCCCGGGGTCGGCACCACCACCCAGAGGGTGCGGGGGAACAGCAGGATCCCGGCCACCACCACGAAGCCGGCGACCATGCCGGCGAGCGACAGGAGCTGGCCGGCGCCGGCGCGGCGCAGCAGGGCGGCCAGGCCGACCGCGGACAGCATGGTGAGCCACGTCGGCAGCCACCAGGCGTTGCCCGCGTAGAGGCGACTGACCGACAGCGAGGCGCCGGTCAGGAGGCCGACGAGGGCGATCGTCTGCGCGACGTCGGTGTTGCGCGACCCAGCGGAGCGGTCAGGCGTTTCCATGGGGTTTCCAGTCGGTCGGTGCGGGTCATCGCGGCGGTGCGCCAGCCGGCGCGTTCCAGCATGGCGGCCGCGCCGGCGGCGCGGGCGTCGCCGGCGGCGAGGTCGCGGGCGGCCAGCCCCAGCCATGTCTCGGACCGGACCAGCAGGGCCAGCGCGCCGCCGAAGCCGAGCCGGGCGCGCGCCAGCACCGCCGCCTCCTCCGAGTCGGGGACGGTGAGCAGCGCCAGCAGCAGCCCCTCGCCGGAGAGGCGGGCGAGCTGGTTGGCGAGCGGCACCAGCGACTCGCCGCGGCTCGGGCCCACGGTGGCGAGGAAGTCGAGCAGGGCGGCCGCCTGGTCGCTGCCGGTCGGCGGCTGCACGCGCTCGCCGCTCTCGGTCACCAGCGCCAGCTCGTAGCCGGAGCGGGCCAGTCGCACCACCATCGAGGCGGCCGCGGAGACGGTCCGCTCCAGCGAGGAGTGCTCGCCCTGGCCGTGGTGGGCGTGGCGGCGC